>NZ_JBZQEK010000067.1:0-10634 GCF_058719085.1 Candidatus Benthicola sp. | reverse complement strand
GCATCACGCGTCGCTTCCGTGAGGTGTACGAGTGAGCGGCGAGCGATTCGACCTGGCGCGGGCCCGTCGGAGGCGCTTCGGAACCGCCTTCAAGGCGGCGTGCATTCTCTCCATCGCCTTCAGCATCGCCGTCCTCGCGATCCTCATCGTGGACGTGGCCCGGGACGGGTTGCGCTGGTTGTCGGTGGACTTTCTGACCCGCTACCCATCTCGCATTCCGGCGCGCGCCGGCATCCGCTCGGCCATCCTCGGCTCGTTGTGGATGATGGTGCTCACGGCCGGGATCAGCTTCCCCCTCGGGGTCGGCGCCGCCATCTACCTCGAGGAGTATGCTCCTCGAACCTGGCTCACTCGCCTCCTGCAGACGAACATCGCGAACCTCGCCGGCGTGCCGTCGATCGTGTACGGCATCCTGGGCCTGGCGATCTTCGTTCGCTTCTTCGCTTTCGGACGAAGCGTCCTCGCCGGGGCGGCGACGCTGGCGCTGCTGATCCTCCCCGTCGTGATCATCGCGTCGCAGGAGGCCCTGAAGGCGGTCCCGAACTCGCTGCGGGAAGCTTCGTACGGAGTGGGGGCCACCAAGTGGCAGACGATCCGCCATCAGGTGCTCCCGGTGGCGCTTCCCGGCATTCTGACCGGGACGATCCTATCCCTGTCCCGGGCGATCGGCGAAACGGCCCCGCTGATCATGATCGGCGCCCTGACGTTCATCGCCTTCTCGCCCACGAGCCCGATGGACCCATTCACGGTGCTGCCGATTCAGATCTTCAACTGGACGGCGAAGCCGCAGGCGGACTTCCACGATCTGGCGGCAGCCGCAATCATCGTGCTGCTCGTAGTGTTGCTCGTCATGAACGCGGCGGCGATCGTGCTTCGCAACAAGTACCAGAAACGGTTCTAGGACGATGGATCCAGAAACTCGGCACAGCGGCAGCTCGGCCGACACCGCGCTCGAGACGCGCGCACTCAGCGTGTTCTATGGAAGCACGGAGGCGGTGAAGCAGATCTCGCTGACGATACCACGCAACCGGGTGGTTGCCTTCATCGGCCCTTCGGGCTGTGGGAAGAGCACGTTCCTTCGCTGCTTCAATCGAATGAACGACCTGATCCCGGTCGCGCGCGTCGAGGGAGAGGTCCTGTTCCGGGACATGAACCTCTACGCTCCCGAGGTCGATGCGGTCGAGGTACGCCGGCGCATCGGGATGGTGTTTCAGAAGCCGAACCCGTTTCCCAAGTCGATCTTCGACAACATCGCGTTCGGTCTCAAGATCAACGGTTTCCGGGGCGACATCGCGGAACAGGTCGAACGGTCGCTCCGGGCGGCCGCCCTGTGGGACGAAGTGAAGGACCGACTGCAGGAAAGCGCCCTCGGGCTCTCGGGCGGGCAGCAGCAGCGACTGTGCATCGCCCGGGCGCTAGCGGTCGAGCCTGAGATCCTGCTGATGGACGAGCCGGCCAGCGCGCTGGATCCGATCGCCACCGGCAAGATCGAGGACCTCATCGGCGACCTGAAGAAGGACTACACGATCGTGATCGTGACCCACAACATGCAGCAGGCCGCGCGGGTCAGCGACTACACGGCGTTTCTGTACCTGGGCGAGCTCATCGAGTACGGGGATACCGATCGGCTCTTCACGAACCCGAGCGAACTGCGCACCGAGCAGTACATCACGGGCCGATTCGGCTAGACGAACGGGGAGCGGCATGCCACACAAGCATTTCGACGAACGCCTGGCGGACCTCGAGCAACGCCTGCTCGCCATGTCCCACAAGGTCGAGAGCCTGGTGGAGGAATCGGTCGCCATGGCGATGGGATCCGGCGAGCGCACCGTCGAGGAGATCTACGCGCTGGACGGCGAGATCGATGCCGAAGAGGTCGGAATCGAAGAGAGCTGCATCGAGCTTCTCGCCCTCCATCAGCCCATGGCCAGTGATCTCAGGTTGCTGGTGACGATCCTGAAGGTGAACACGGACCTCGAGCGGATCGGTGATCACGGAGTCAACATCGCCGAGGCGGCGATGCGACTCCGGGATTCCGTCGACCGGCCGCCGCGCCCTCCCGAGCTCGACGAGATGAGCCGCATCGCGCTCTCCATGTTGCGCCGCGCCCTGGACGCGATGGTGCATCGAAACGCCGAGGAGGCGGTGCAGGTGATGGCGGACGATGACCGGGTGGACCGCCTGCACGAGTCGGTGTTCCGGGTGATGCTCACCCACATGCTGGAGGGCAGCCTCACGGCCTGCCTCCAGGTGATCCTGATCAGCCGGAACATCGAGCGCATCGCCGACCTCGCGACGAACATCGGCGAGGACGTGATCTTCATGGTGCGGGGAACGACCGTGCGGCACGGAGGCCCCGAATCGGCCGCGACCCCGGATCAGAAGAAGAGCTAGACCGAAAGCCTGCCTTGCGAGACCCCGGGAGTCAGAAGGACAGCTGCAGGTTCAGCAGGAACTGGTTGTCGGCGAGAGGCGGGCCTGGATTCGTGCCGTCGATCGCGCCGGAGACCCCGATCAGGCTGTCGTCGATCCCGAGGGCGTACTGCAGTCCGATCTTGGCGTTGAAGCCGGGATTCACCCCGAAGCCGAACACGAGAAACTCGCTTCCGGCCGCTTCCGTTCCGAGACCCGCCGCCGTGTGGAAGGCGTCGTACCGGGCCAGCAGGTCGAAGGCGCCCCACAGGCTGTAACCGCCCTCGACGTACCACGCATTCGCGGACACCGCATCGGCACCGCCGGTCGGATCGTACTCGGCGCGCGCGTACTCCGCGGCGACCGACCACTCGCGATAGCGCAGCCCCGCATCCACGCTCCAGGCGAAACGATTCCCCGTGAAGTCCGCGTACTCCGGAATCGGGGCGCCGTCCGCTTCCGCGGAACCGGACGGCACGCTCACCGGAAGCACGGCGTTCGCGCTGTCGCTGGCGAACGCGACGTCCACCCCCAGCTCGTACACGAAGTCCTCGAAGAACTCGACTTCGCCGACCGAGTTGTATTCGAGCCGGGTGGCGAACAGGAATCGCCGGTCCTGGTTCCCGAACGTGGCTCCTTCACCGTTGTACAGACCGCCCCGGTAGTGGAGGCGGCCCTCGAGCGCGACCCCACGGAGGCCCATTCCCACCTGGTGTCCCGGGGCGATGGCGAGCGATCCCTGGGACCGGGATACGAGTGGGATTTCGCCTTTCGCCTTCATCGCCTCACGGCCGAAACCGGACAGGACGAGACCCGCATCGAGCTTCAGCAGCTCCTCGGACAGGGGAGCGGACAGCCGGGCGTCGAGCAGACGTATCTGGTCGCTGTCGAACTGGTACTCGGCCCGGAGGGCGTAGTCGAACACGATGCCCACTTTGCCGGACACGCCGAGCTGGGCATCGAAGATCTCGAAGCCGCTGGTACCGTCGTAGCGGGCGGATTCGATGCGCAGCCCGGTACGCAGCAAGCCGTCCAGCTCCAGGTCGAGGCCGTCCTGCGCGTACGCCTCCGACCCGCCGAAACCGGCGATCACGGCCATGCACAGGGCCAGTCGGGCTCCGTTACGCATCATGGTTGACTTCATTCCCATCGCTCTTTCTCCAGCGTCTGGCGGCCCCGTCCGTCACCGCCGCCGATCAGGACATCCGACCCGACCGGTCCGAGTCCACGTCCCCCTCCGCCGCGAGGTCCGGGAAGAGCCACTTCCACCCACCCAGTCCGATCGCCGCGTTGATCCAGAAGTGCGCCACGATGGAGGGAAACAGGCTTCCCGTCCAGATCACCGGAATCGTGAGAAGACCGCCCAGCACCGTCGCCCGGGCCATTCCGATCGCCTTCTGGTACCCGTGCGCCACGCCGAAGGAGAGGCTCGTGATGCCCAGGGCCATCCAGGGACCCCCCAGCGCATCGGCGAAGGCGTGGTAGACGAATCCCCGATACAGATACTCCTCCCCCACGGCGGCGACCGCGGCCACGATGAGAAACGCCCGTTTCTCTCGTCCCGTCCTCGGCATGATCACGAGCGAAAGCCGACTCTCGGACAGTCCGGCGCGCTGGCCGAGGCGCACGATCGCCCAGACGGCCACGAGGCCGGCCAGCGCCGCTCCCACGGCCCAGGCGAACGCGGGTTTCGCGGGCCCGACGAGCCACCCGATGTGGGCCGCCTCGATGTCCTGCCACACGCAGATGGCGAAGGTCACGCCGGCCAGCACCGCCGTGGAGAGGGCGGCCGAGAGGTACACGGCGGCGCGTGCCCGGCTCACTTCGACGACGTGGTGCTCCCTCAGACCCGTCCTGAAGGCCAGCACCGGCAGCCCGACCGTCAGCGCGATCGCATATCCCAGCGCCAGGGGCGTGAGGGTCAATCCGGTCTCCGTGAGAAGCAGTCGCTGCGGCTTCACTCCGGGGCACACCATACGTCGGCGACCGGTCGCGGGAAACGGGTCGTCCCGATTGACACCGGGCCCCCCGAACCTGACGTTCCATTCCCTGAACTCAGACCCTCATCCTTGGGCTCGGGCCGCTATGCACATCGAACTCGCCGTCGCCCAGTTCCGCCCGGTGAAGGGAAGACCGGCCGCCAGCCTGGATCGCATCGAGGAGGTCTTCCGGCAGCTCATCGACCGGAAGACCCCACCCGACGTGGTGCTCTTTCCGGAGACCGCGCTCACCGGCTACTTCCTCGAGGGTGGGGTCCGCGAGCACGCCGTGTCGGCCATGAGCCTGGCCACGGACCTCGCGAAGCGGTACGTCCGCGCCGGCGGCGAGGGCCGGCCGCTCGACGTCGCCATCGGGTTCTACGAGGTCTGGGGCCATCGTCTGTACAACTCGGCCATGTACGTCTGCCTGGGCGCCGGCGAGCCGAGGATCTCGCACGTTCACCGCAAGGTATTCCTCCCCACTTACGGGGTCTTTCAGGAGGAACGGTTCGTGGAGGCGGGCCATGCGGTGCGGGCGTTCGACACCCGGTGGGGAAGAGCGGCGCTCCTCATCTGCGAGGACATGTTTCACTCGATTTCGGCCACGCTCGCGGCGCTCGACGGGGCCCAGATCCTCCTCGTCCCGACCGCCTCCCCGGCCCGGGGCGCCGAGCCCGGAGCGGGCATCCCCTCGAACCTCGGCCGGTGGCACCGGCTGGCGCGAGGCGCGGCCGAGGAGCACGGCGTCGCCGTGGCCGTCTCACAGCTCACGGGCTTCGAGGGAGGAAAGGGTTTCGCCGGAGGGTCGCTGATCGTGGGTCCCCGGGGACACGTGCTGGCTGAGGGCCCCCTGTGGGACGAAGCCCTTCTCGAAGCCGGGCTGGACCTCGAGGAGCTGACGGCGGCGCGAACGGACCAGCCGCTTCTCGCCGACCTCGAGCGTGCCCTGCCGCGCCTGCTACAGAGCCGCCACCTTC
Source organism: Candidatus Benthicola sp. (assembly GCF_058719085.1). Classification (NCBI taxonomy): domain Bacteria; kingdom Pseudomonadati; phylum Gemmatimonadota; class Gemmatimonadia; order Candidatus Palauibacterales; family Candidatus Palauibacteraceae; genus Candidatus Benthicola; species Candidatus Benthicola sp. The sequence continues at coordinate 5,266 of NZ_JBZQEK010000067.1, read as the reverse complement.
CGGGAGACGAGACCGGTTTCACCCCCGCCCGCACGCCCGACATCGACGATGCCCCATCCGCCGCCGATGAAGCCGCATCCGCGGGGGAGTGGGCCGGGAGGCCTCCACGTACGGGTATGTCCCGGGCGCTCGACCCCGCCATCCTGGCGATCGACGAGGAGCTGGTCACCACCTGGCTGGTCCGCTTCCTCAAGGACGAAATGCTCGAACGCAGGGGCTTCACGGGGGCGGTGGTCGGACTCTCCGGGGGAGTGGACTCGGCGCTCACGGCCGCTCTGTGCGCCCGGGCGCTCGGTCCCGAGAACGTGACCGGGTTCCTTCTCCCTTACCGGACGTCCAGTCCCGAGAGCGCGATCCATGCGGGCCTGGTCGCGGACAACCTCGGGATCGCCACCCGGACGGTCGACATCAGCGAGGCGGTCGACGGCTATCTGGAGGAGCACGAGCCGGACGCCGATCCGATGCGGCGCGGCAACGTGATGGCCCGGCAGCGAATGATCGTCCTGTTCGACCAGTCCGCGAAGCTGGCCGCTCTCCCGATCGGCACGGGAAACAAGACGGAGCGGCTTCTCGGCTACTTCACCTGGCACGCCGACGACTCGCCTCCGATCAATCCGCTGGGCGACCTGTTCAAGACGCAGGTGTGGGCCCTGGCCCGCCACCTCGAGCTTCCCGACGAGGTCATCGAGAAGCCGGCGACGGCCGACCTGGTCCACGGACAGACCGACGAGGGGGATCTCGGGGTCTCCTATCCGGAGGCCGACCTCATGCTCCATCACCTGCTGAGCGGCCGCTCGCCCGCGTGGCTCAAGGAAGCCGGGTTCGAGCCCGAGCGTGTGGACATCGTGTTCCGCCGACTGGAAGGCACGCACTGGAAGCGAAACCTTCCCACCGTCGCCATGCTGTCGGGCACGACCATCGGGGAGTGGTACCTCAGGCCCGTGGACTACTGAGCCGCCCGTTTTCGAGTCATCCAGGCAGAAAAGAAACGGGCGACCCGAGTGCGTCGGATCGCCCGTCATACCCCCTAGGGGAATCGAACCCCTGTCTCCTGGCTGAGAACCAGGTATCCTGGGCCACTAGACGAAGGGGGCCCGTCCTGCGTCTGCAGGGACGCCTATTTTACAAGGTGAGGACCGTCTGTCAACTTGTCGCCCTCGTAAGAACCCCGACGGGTACGTCCGGGGAGGCGAACCGAAACCTGGAGTCACGGACGTGAACTGGGAATACCTGCACCTGATCACTCACCCCTTCGCGATCGTGCTGCCGATCGCCGGTGCCGCGGTGGGACTGGCCGGCTGGATGGCGCGCCGCGAGGAGCTGGAGCGTTACGGGCTCATTTCCCTGCTGCTGGGCGGCATCGCGGCGATCCCCTCGTACATCACGGGCATCTCCACGGCGGACGACGTGGCCGCCCGAACCTTCGTGGAGCCCGGCCTGGTACAGGATCACCGGACGTGGGCCACCTGGGCGGCCATCGCTCTGGTCACCAGCGCCATCTTCGCGGGGTTCTCCCTCACCCAGCCGAAGGACACGCGCCTGAGGCGCTTCGTGCTCATCGTGGGTGCGCTCGCCGCGGGGCTCGTCGGCTACTCGGCGTACAGGGGCGGCAAGATCGTCCACGGCGAGGACCTGGAGGCCCGGGCCGCTTCGATCATGCCGTCGGCAGCAGGGCCGGGCGCGTCCGCGGATCGGCCGCCGGCCGTGGGAGAACAGCTATGATCACCGGAATCCCCGAGCTTCCGATCACCATCGGAGAGGGCCGGGAAGACTCGCACCCCGTCGGACAGTCTCAGGTCAGCATGACTCAGCTGATGGCCCCTCAGGACACGAACCTGATGGGGAACGTGTTCGGCGGCGTCGTCCTGGCCGCCGTAGACCGTATCGCATACGTCTGTGCCACCCGCCACGCGGGGCGTCCGTGCGTCACCGCCAGCTTCGACCAGGTCGATTTCCGGTCGCCGATCCAGATCGGGGAGGTGGTGACCGTGCAGGCCTCCGTGAACACGGTGGGACGCACCTCGATGGAGATCGGCGTGCGGGTCACCGCGGAGCCGGTCACCGGCGGGGACATCCGGCACACCAACTCCTGCTACGTCACCATGGTCGCGCTCGATCCCGACGGCCGGCCGTGTCCGGTTCCACGTCTGGAGATCCTCACGGAAGAGGAATACCGCCGACACCGCGACGCCGAAGAGCGACGGGCGGCACGGCTGGAGCTGGCGAAGAGGCGTCGGGTGAGGAGGGGCGAGGCAGCGGACTGAAGCGGCCCCCGAACGGAGCCTTCAGGCCCGCGTGACCCTGCAGGTGCCCGGGGCCCGCCGACCGCGCGGGAAGGGGTAGCGTGGGGGCTTCAGAGCAGGTGCACGAGACCGTAGAAGACCAGGACGGCGCCTCCCATGGCGACGCACTGCAGGACGACCTCCCTGGGGGGCATCTCGGACAGCCAGCCGAGGATCACGGCCAGTGCGATCGCCGACACCATCAGAATACCGAGTACCATGCGTTCTCCCATCGCCCGACTCCGCTGTCGCGGGGCCCGGGCGGTCTCAAGACCTGACTACGAAGGACCGAACCGTGCCGATCCTTCACCTCTCGTACGTCCCTTGCGCTGCAGTTGAACGAGCTCCGTCATGCCGGCGCGGGCGGCAATCTCCTGCCCGGCGGGGGTCGCCGCCAGTCCGCCGAGTGCGGTCTCCCTGAAGCGGACGTCCATCTTCGTCCCCACATCGCCCATCACGTCCACCACCTGGTCCACCGGGATCGGGAAGTCGAGACCGGCCAGCGCCATCTCGGACGACGCCACCGCGTGCACCGCGGCCGACGCGTTTCGGTACGCGCACGGAATCTCCACCAGACCGGCGACGGGATCGCAGATCAGGCCGAGCATGCCCTGGATCGTCAGGGCGACGGCCGTCCCTACCTGCTCGGGACTTCCACCCTCGAGCCAGGTCACGGCGGCGGCCGCCATGGCCGCCGCGCTCCCCGTCTCGGCCTGGCAGCCGCCGCCGGCTCCCGCGATCGAGGCGCGCTCGGCGATGATGATCCCGGTGCCGCCGGCCACCAGCAACGCATCGACGAGACGTTCCTCCGACCATTCCCGTCGCGGCGCCAGGGTGAGCAGCACGGCGGGCACGACGCCCGCGGCGCCGGCCGTCGGCGTGGCCATGATCAAGCCCATGCGGGCGTTCGTCTCCAGGGTGGCGATCGCTCTCGCCAGCATGGCCGTGAAGTCGGGCCCGAGCAGGCCGGGACCCCGGGCCTCCAGCCGGCCCGACCGTCCACCCGTCAGGCCCGACGGCGTGGCCTCGGCCTCCCGGAGTCCCTGTTCCACGGCCTCCCGCATCACCGCCAGGGCATCCCCGATCCGGCCCCGCACGACCTCGACCGACGAACCCGTCTCCCGGACTTCGCGCAGAGCCACGTACTCGTCGAGCCCGACGCCCTGTTCCCCGGCCTTCCGAAACCATTCCTCGAACGAGCGGATCATTCTGAAGCCTTCCCGATCACACGTTCAGGCGGTGAACGTTGCGAATCCAGTGAATCCACGACTGCTCCGCGAGCCCGTCCAGGACGTCGGCCGGCACGTCCTCGTCCGTCTCGATCGTCATCAGGGCGCGCTCGCCCCTTCCCGTCCGATCCACCCGGACGGTGGCCACGTTGAGGCCGCGCTCGGCGATCATTCCGGTGATCCGGGCCACCGTGCCCGGCACGTCGTTCGCCACCACGACGATCGTGGGGAGCGAGCCGGAGAGATCCACCTCGAAGTCGTCGATCTCGAGAATCTGAATCCGGCCACCGCCGATCGAGCACCCCACGATGCGGATCACCTCGTCCTCGCGCCCGACCTCGAACACGGCGCTGTTCGGATGGGCGTCTTCGCCCAGTTCCACCGACTCGAAGACGATGTCCAGCCCTCGGCGCTCGGCTTCCGCCTCGGCGTCGCGTAGCGCCTCGTCGTCGGGAAGGTGACCGAGCAGCCCACCGGTGATCGCCTTGCGCGTCCCATGTCCTTCCCCCGTCATCGCGAAGCTGCCGTGCAGCCCGATTCGCGCTCGATCGGGAGACCCGCCCAGAATGGCCTGCACGACGTAGCCCAGTCGGCAGGCGCCAGCCGTGTGGCTGCTCGAAGGCCCCACCATGCGAGGGCCGAGGATGTCGAATAGCGTCGTCATGTTCGATCCGAGCTCGTCAACGCGGTCTGGAAGTCCGGGATCTCCCCCACTCGAGCGGCGGGGCTCACGAAGACCTCGGCTTCGAAGGCCAGGCCGAGACCGCGTGCGGCCGCACCCCGGACCCGCTCGAAGCCGCACGGGGCGCCCTCCGACTCGAGGGTCGTCATCCGGACGCCATCGATTCCGCACGGAACGATGAGCTCGAAGTTCCGAAGCGGCTCCCGGGTGACGTTGAGGGCGAAGCCGTGCCAGGTGATCCATCGGCTCACGTGAACGCCGATCGAGGCGATCTTCCGAACCTGCCCGGCCGCTCGTCCGGCGTCCGTGCGCCGGTCGACGTCTCCGACCCACACGCCCGTGTACTCGGGATACCGGAACGCGCGCACCCCGAGGTCTCCGAGCGCTTCGATCAGGGCCTGTTCGAGCTGGCGCAGGTACCAGTGCAGGTCCCGCCGCCATCGGCCGAGGTCGAGGATCGGATAGCCGACCAGCTGGCCGGGACCGTGGTAGGTGACGTCCCCGCCCCGCTCGACCTCCGCGGTCGCGATGCCGGCGCCCGCCAGGAGCTCCGGCGATGCCAGACTGGACGGACGCGCTCCCCGTCCCAGCGTCACCACCGGCTCGTGCTCGAGGAGGAGCACGAAGTCCTCCGCGATGGCTCCGTCGATCTTCGCGCGAGCGAGGTCGCGCTGCCACGCGAGACCCTCCGCGTACGGCACCGTGCCCTCGACCGGGACCACGTGAATGGCGTTCATGAATCCGCTGCCACCGTCACGACTCCGAGACCGTACGACTCCAGGTCCGCCCTGGCGAGGCCCGTCCCCTGGAGCGAGTCTCCAAAGTCCGTCGAGCCTCCGTCGCGGCCTCCTCGTCTCCCGGAGCGAGCCTCCGCAGCGTCTGAACGCCGCCCTGACGAGGCCCGTCCCCTGGAGCGAGTCTCCGCAGCGCTCCATGCGCGCGGGGCGTGACTCGCTCGGTGCGAGGACCAACTCGCGAAAGGGGACGGGTCACGTCAGATGTGGATCGCCCGGTCCATCGCGGCGAGCGCCGCTTCCATCACCGCTTCGGACATGCTCGGGTGCGCGTGTGCG
>NZ_JBZQEK010000066.1:0-9268 GCF_058719085.1 Candidatus Benthicola sp. | reverse complement strand
TAGGGCACCGTCTCTCCCCCTACCGTGATCCCCATCTCGACGATGTACCGGTTTCCGAAGTCAGACAGCCACTGGAAGAATCCCATCCGCTCCCCGTCGAATTCTGGTGGTTCTCAGCACGCCCCGGATGAAACGCGATCGGAGAACATAGGGAGGGAGCCCGGGGTCGTGCGAGTCATGGCGGCGCCGGACGTCGGCCGGAGCGGGTCCGCAGGAGCCACGGAATGTGCCCCGACGGGAGATCAGGTGGGGAAGCGCGCCGACCGCCCGGGCGTCGCCCGGGCGGCCAGTACACGCCGAATCAGGTCAGTTGTCCAGCGCGCCTTCGTCGATCCAGTCCTTCAGGTCCTGGATGATGTTGGTCCCGTGGGGAGCCCCCTGGTGACCGGATTCCAGCTTCGGGACGAGAAGGGCCGAGGGATCGGCCGAGTTGCCCGGAACGACCAGCGGACCGTTGTCTCCATCGGTGAGGACACTGGCGTAACTGTCGAGCCGCACGCCCGCGAACTGGTTCGTGGCGCCGTGGCACCCGGTGCAGTTCGTGTCGAAGTAGGGCTGAATGTCCGTGGCAAAGAAGACCGTCGGGGCGCTCACGGTGATGATCACGTCGTCCGTGGCCGTGGCCCCCTCGTCATCCGTCACGGTCAACGTCACGGTGTGCGCTCCCACGTCGAAGGTCACCGTCGGGTTCACGCCCGTCGCGATCTCGACCGAGTTCTCGCTCCACGAGTAGCTGGCGATCGTGCCGTCCGGATCCACGCTCGCGGAGCCGTCCAGGGCCACGTCCTCGTCCCCACTGCCGTCGGCGTCCGTGACCGTCTGGTCCGGGCCGGCGTCCGCGGTGGGCGGCACGTTACCGACGAAAGCCTCCACCGTGATCGTCACGTTGTCCGTGTCCGTGGCTCCGTCGTTGTCCGTGACGGTGAGAACGACCTCGGTCACGCCCACCAGAAAGGGCGTTCTCGGGCTCTGGCCGGCCGCGATCTGGTCTCCGTCCACGGTCCACGAGTAGTTGGCGATACTGCCATCCGGGTCGGCACTCCCAGACCCGTCGAGCTGGACGTCCACGAAACCGCTGCCGTCCGGATCCTGCACGGTCTGGTCGGGCCCGGCGTCGGCCACCGGCGGCTGGTTGGGCGTCACGCAACTCACGTTGAACTGCGTCGTCTCCGTCGCACCGGCGGTGACGGCCACCGTCCGGGGGTTGTCGCCGCCCACGGTGCAATTGAAGGCGACGTCGGTCAGGGCAACCTCCCTGTCGCCGGGTGTCTGGCTCGGGATGACCACTTGCGAGTTCGCGCCCACCGTGCCTGCGTCGCTCCCGTCGACGGTGATTCCATAGCTGTCATCGATCGCGTCACCCGTGGTGACCGTCGTGACACCGATCGAGCCCGTGGTCGGCGGCGACGGCTCATCATCGTCGCCGCAGGCACCGGCCACGAGCACCAGGGCCGCGAGCCCCAGTCCAAGCTTCAGATTCATCTACTTGCGTCTCCTGAGAGTTGGCTCTGCTGCACGATGTACGGATCCCGGAGTCCGACCGGTCTTTGAGAGCCCGTGATGTGCGTGGTGACCGTAGCCTCAGTGCGTCGGGTCCGGAGCGGAGTATGAGGTCGAACCACACGCCACGCAACATCACTCGACCCGCGGCCCGTCGGAGAGTCGCTGCGGGCGGGTGGATGGCGGTAGCCGTCGGGAGGATCAGTCCTGCAGCATCCGCTTCGGCGGATCATCCAGATCGTCGAACTGCCCATCGCGTGCCGCCTTGACGAACAGCACCGCGAAGATGCCTCCGAGGACCAGGGCGATCGGCAGCAGGAAGAAGATCGAGTTCACGGGCGGTCATCCTTCGTGGAAGCTTCGACACGAGACGAGCCCCAGATCACCATGGCGCTCGACGCCGGCATGAGTATCGCCGCCACGAGCGGATTGATCCACCCCGCAGCGGCCGCGCTCACCGCCAGGACGTTGTAAGCGATCGATCGTCTCTGATTGCTGCGGATCGCTCGCTCGCACCCGGCGGCCGCACGAAAGCCCGCGACGAGCGGTCTGAGCGACCACGTGGCGATCACGCCGTCCGCCACCAGCACGCTGCTCGCCGCCCCGGTTCCCATGGCCACGCCGACGTCCGCCGCGGCCAGCGCCGGACCGTCGTTCAATCCGTCTCCGGCAAACAGCACGCGGTGGCCCTCCCTTCTTGCCTCGAGCACCCAGGTGCGCTTCCCTGCCGGATCCACTTCGGCCCGGACGGACGACATGCCGGCCTCAGCGGCGATGCGCTCGGCGACCTCGACCCGGTCGCCGGTCAGCAGAACCACGTCCAGTCCCCGGGCCCGGAGATCACGCACGGCGTTCGCCGAGTCGGGCCTCACCGCATCGCCGAGACGAATGCGTCCGGCCTCACCGTCCGGACCCGAGAGGACGACCTCTCCAGGATCGCCGCCCTCGAGTCGCCATTCGATCCCGTCCACGCATCCGACCACGCCGCGCCCGGCGGTCTCCGTCACGTCCCGGCCCTCGGGAAGCGGGATGCCCCGGGCCACCGCCTCATCCACGATCGCACGGGCGATGGGATGGCCGCTGAACCGATCGAGGCCGGCCGCGATTCGAAGGGTGGCGTCCTCGGCTTCGACGACCCGGAGCTCGCCCCCGGTGACCGTGCCGGTCTTGTCGAGACCCACCGTATCCACGTCCGTCAGGTCCAGCAGCGCATCGGCGGACCGGAACATCAGGCCCCGGCGGGCCGCGGCCCCGAGCCCGGCCGCGGCAGACAACGGGCGGGACAGGGCGAGGGCACATGGACAGGCAACCACCAGCACCGCTACGCAGGCGGTCAACGCCGTGGCGGGGTCGCCCGCGGCCAGCCACCCGGTCACCGTCAGGGCCGCTGCGGTCAGCGTCGCGGCGGTGAACCATGGAGCGATCCGATCGGTGGTCGAGAGACGCACGGGTCGGTCCGCGGCGGACCGAAGCTCCGCCGCCATGCGCTGCACCGTCGTCTCGTCGCCCGCCCGCTCGACCCGCACCGTCAGCGCCCCCTCGACCAGCACGGTGCCGGAGACGACCTCGTCCCCTTCGCGGATCAGGGCCGGCTCGGCCTCTCCGGTGACGAGCGCCAGCTGGACCGTCGCCCGTCCCGATTCGACCACCCCGTCAGCGGCGAATTCTTCTCCCGCCCCGACGTCGATCCGGTCTCCGGGCCGCAGATGTTCCGCCGCGACGATCTCCACGCCGTCGCCCGCCCTGCGCCGCGCCGTGGCGGGCAGCGCCGCGGCCAGCGAGACGGCCGCCTCCGCCGCCCGTCGGCGTCCTCTGCCCTCGAGCATTCGACCGGCGAGGAGCAGCGCGACCAGCATGGCGAGCGAATCGAAGTAGGTGTCCGCGCCGACCACGGTCGAGATCAATCCGTGCACGTACAGCACCGCCACGGCCAGGGCGATCGGCAGGTCCATGTGAAGGACCCGGTTCCTCAGACCCTGGATGGCCCCGGAGAAGAACGGTTCCGCGCACCACAGGGCGACCGGGGTGGCAAGAAGCAGGGTCGCCCAGCGGAACAGGGCGGCGAAGCGCTCGTCCATCGGCGAGACCCAGCCGAGGTAGAGGGCGGCGGACAGCATCATGATGTTCAGGGCGGCGAAGACGGCCACTCCGAGTCGGATCATGAGACCGTGATCGGGCCTTCCCTCTTCGCCGAGCAGCCGGGGCCGGTAGCCGAGCGCAGCGATCTTCCCGGCCAGCGTGCCGAGATCCACCTCGTCCGGATCCCAGCGGACGCTCGCTCGCCCCGTGGCGTAGCTCACCATCGCCTCGTGGACGCCCGGGGTGGCCTGGAGCAGGTGCTCGGTGACCCAGACGCAGGAAGCACAGCGAAGCCCGTCGAGAACCAGCCGTACCTCCGCGACGCCGTCCTCGCCCAGGTGAAGCGGCACGGTGTCCCACCCCCCGCGGAGCGGTCCAGGACGCGGGGCGAACTCGGTTCGCTCGCTGTAGTAGCGATCCAGTCCGGCATCCCGAATGATCGCGGCCGCCATCTCGCAGCCATGGCAGCACCAGGTGTCCTCGGGGCCTTCGACTGGAGTTCCGCAGTGAGGACAGCGGGAAATGATCAGCGGCTCTCCGTCTGATACGTCGATACGACCTCGTCCCTGCCGGACACCGCGACGTAGATGAACACGGCGTTCATGACGACCACGATCAGCAGTCCGACGATGATCATGGTCGGCCACAGCAGGCGGTCGAACTTACGGACTCGAGTTTCCAATCTCCGCTCCGCTCTTGAACGTCGAACGCAGAACGACCCGGTCGTCGCCGCTGGACACGTTCACCTCGATCGGCGTCGTACGCTCCACCTCCGCCGAGGCCGGCATCCTCACGATCAGAGGCACGGTGCGCGATTCCGTCGACGGGATTTCCACCGGCTCCGCCAGTACCTCCGCGCCCTCCAGACCGGTCACGGTGACATCGTAGCGGGCCGGGATCTCGCTCGGGTCCTTGTTGAGGATCTGCAGGAGGAAGGTGTTCCTGACGGCTCCGTCCGCATCCACCGTGTACAGAGAACCGGGGGCCCGGTTGACCGACGCCTCGAAGGGAGGACGCTTGGCCACGAGAACGCCCCCCGTCACGACGATGGCGAGCAGGAGCGCACCGTAGACGAAGGTGCGCGGGCGCCAGCGGCGAGGCTTGCGGCCTTCCTCCTCGGCGATGGATCCGTACGCCACCAGCGTCGGGTGGCCGAGCCGCTCCATGACGCTGGTGCACGCGTCGATGCAGCGAGCGCACTGGATGCACTCCAGCTGGAAGCCATCGCGGATGTCGATGCCCTGGGGGCACACGGCCACGCACTTGTTGCAGTCGATGCAGCGCCCTTCCTGGGCCGCCTTCTTCCCCGCCTCTCTCGGTTCCCCGCGCTGGTGATCGTAGGTAACGATCAGAGATTCATCATCGGCGAGGGCGCTCTGGAAGCGGGCGTACGGGCAGAGATAGCTGCAGAACTGCTCGCGGAACCAGGTGAAGTCCCAGAACCAGAAGAGCGCGATGATGGCCGTGAGCGAATACTCCACCGGCCCCGCCTTCCCCGTCCACAACTCCCTGGCGCCGGCGAAGATGCTCATCATGGCCATGGCGAGGAACACCGATACGGCCAGGAACAGGGTCCACTTGACGCCCTTCCGCCACATCCGGTCGAACGTCCAGCCGGCCGCGTCCCGCCGCTTGCGGGTCAGCCGGTCGCCTTCGATCCACAGCTCGATCGGACGGATCCAGGACTCCAGGAAGACGGTCTGGGGGCAGGCGTAACCGCACCAGATCCTGCCGAATATGGCGGTGAAGAAGAAGAGCGAGAAGGCCAGAAACCAGAGGATGAGGAGCAGGATGACCGAGTCCGACGGGGTGAAGATCATCCCGAAGTGATAGAACCGCCGTGCCGGCAGATCGATGCGGAGGGCCGGGTGCCCATTGATGATGACCCAGGGAGCCGCGAGGAGCAGCAGGTGCAGGCCCAGGAACGTCCACCGACGGATCGTCGTGAACCGCCCCCGGATCGACTGCGGGTACACCCATTCCCGCGTGTGTGAGAAACCCAGCACGTCGGTCTATCCTTTACGGCGGCGAGGGATGCACCCGGGCCGTGAGCCCGTGTCAGCCCTCTTCGCCGATCTCGTCCCCGTGTTCCGCCTCGTCCGGCTCGTCCGCCCCTTCATCCCCGTCATCCGCGCCCCCGCCGACGAGCTCTTCGTTTCGGTGGAGAACGTAGGCCGCCACCTGGTTGACCTTCTCCGGTCCCAGGATCGGCTCCCAGGCGAGCATGCCCTTCTCCGTCACACCCTCCGCGATGATCCGGACCACCGTCTCCGGATCGCTCCCGTGGACCCACTCGTCGTCGTTCAGCGCCACACCGATTCCGCCCTGCATCTCGGCGCCGTGGCAGGGCACGCAGTTCTGCATGTAGATCGCCTCACCGGCCTCGACGGTCTCCGGAGTGATGGCGAACGCGGCGGCACCGGCCTCCGCGGGCCACCGGGCCTCCGCAGCCTGCATCTCGCGGGCCAGTCGGCCCTCCTGCGAGCGATCCGCGATGAAGTGGTAGTGAACGCCGTAGGCGACGGCCCAGATGATGGTGAACCACAGGAGGCCGAGCCACCAGTCGGGCAGGGGGTTGTCGTATTCCTCGATTCCGTCGGCCTCGTCCGCGTGGCCGAGGACCCGGTCGGTATCCTTGCTCAAACCTCGCCTCCCTCCTCGAAGGGGAGCATGGCGGCGTCCTGGAACTTCTGGCGGTTCGCCGGCCGGTACGCATACCAGACCCAGCCCAGGAAGCCTCCGATGAACAGAAAGGTCATGATCGTGGCCAGCCAGCCCAGGCCTATGGCCTGCGAAGCCTGCTCGATCAGCGGATTCATCAGTACTCGATCCCTTCCCGTTCGAAGACGGCGCGGCCATCGACGCCCAGCCGCTGCAGGTACGCGATCAGCGCGATGATGGACCGGTCCGGGTTGCTCTCGATGCCCGCATCCCGCAGCCGGGACACGATCTCGCCGCCCTGGGAGGCGAGGCTCTGTTCCACGCTGGCTATATCCTCGTCGCTGTACGGTGTTCCCGTACGCCTCAGGGCGACCATGGAGGCCCGAACATCATCGGCATCGATGCGGTCCTCCAGCAGCCACTCGTACGGTGGCATGACGCTTCCCGGCGACGTGCTGCGCGGATCGCGCATGTGCTCGTAGTGCCACGCGTCCGGGTACTTGCCACCCACGCGGTGCAGGTCGGGACCGATGCGTCGCGAGCCGAGCTGGAAGGGCCGGTCGTACTGATACTCCCACGCCCTCGACCAGGGGCCGTAGCGCAGGATCTCGGCCCGCATCGGTCGAACCCACTGCGAGTGGCAGAGATAGCATCCCTCCGAGACGTAGATGTCCCGTCCGGCCACCTCGAGCGCCGTGTAGGGCGTCACGTCCGGTGAGACCTCGGCCCCGGCGGGCGTGAACATCGGCACGATCTCCACGATCCCGCCGATGAGGATGGCGATCGTCGCCCACACGGTGAAGTTGAGCGCGTTGCCCTCGAACACCCGCCGGTGGAACTGACCGTACTTCTTCTCCGAACCGTGATTCGTATCGTCGGCCATCGGTGCCTCGCGATCAGGTGGCCGGAACGGACGCCGCGGCATCCGCCGGGACCGGCTCCGGTCCCCGCATGGTCTTGAACAGGTTGTAGGCGGCCATCAGGGCGCCGATGAAGTACAGGGTGCCGCCCAGCAGGCGCAGCCAGTAGAACGGCTCGAGCCGGTGCACGATGTCGATGAAGATCGGGTTGGCCAGCTGTCCGCCGTCCCCGATCGCGCGCCACTGGAGACCTTCCATCAGCCCGGCCGCCCACATGGCCACCGTGTACAGCACGATGCCTATGGTGGCGAGCCAGAAGTGCCGGGTGGCCATCGATGTGCTGAACAGCTTCCGGTCCCAGACCCTCGGAACGAGCCAGTACAGGACGGCGAAGGTCAGCATGCCGTTCCAGCCCAGCGCCCCGGAGTGGACGTGGCCGACCACCCAGTTGGTGAAGTGGGCCAGTCCGTTGACGGCCCGGATCGACATCATCGGGCCCTCGAAGGTGCTCATCCCGTAGAAGCTCACCCCCACGACCATGAACTTGAGCACCGGGTCCGTGCGCAGGCGGTGCCAGGCCCCACGCAGGGTGAGCAGGCCGTTCAGCATTCCGCCCCACGACGGCGCGAGCAGCATGATGCTGAACACCATGCCGAGCGTCTGCGCCCAATCGGGCAGCCCGGAATACAGCAGATGGTGCGGGCCCGCCCAGATATACAGGAAGATCAGGCCCCAGAAATGGATGATCGACAGGCGGTAGCTGTAGATCGGTCGCTCGGCCGCCTTCGGCAGGTAGTAGTACATCAGGCCGAGAAACGGCGTGGTGAGGAAGAAGCCCACCGCGTTGTGCCCGTACCACCACTGCACCAGCGCGTCGGTCATGCCCGAGTAGAGGGGGTACGAGCGCAGGAACGTGGCCGGAACGGCCAGGTTGTTGACGATGTGGAGCACGGCGATCGTGATGACGAACGACATGTAGAACCAGATCGCCACGTAGATGTGCTTCACCTTCCGAATGGCGATCGTTCCGAAGAAGTTGACCGCGAAGACGACCCAGATCAGGGTGACCGCCACGTCGATCGGCCAGATCAGCTCCGCGTACTCACGCGACTGCGTGAGGCCGAGCGGGAAGGTCAGGGCGGCCGACACGATGATCAGCTGCCATCCCCAGAAGTGGATCCTGGACAGCGTGTCGCTCCACATGCGCGTCTTCAACAAACGCTGCATCGAGTGGTAGATTCCTGTGAAGCAGATGTTGCCCGCGAAGGCGAAGATCACGGCGTTCGTGTGGAGAGGCCGGAGTCGTCCGAAGGTCGTCCAGGGAAGGCCCAGGTTCGCCGGCCACCAGGCCAGCTGCAGCGCGATCAGGACGCCCACCAGCATGCCCACCACGCCCCAGACGATCGTCGCGATCGCGAACTTCTTGACGATGTCATCGTCGTAGATCACGGTCGGGACGCCGACGCCCGCGGATGCGGATCGTTCCATGTGAATCCCCGCAGATTCTCTGGTTGAGCCCGTCGTGTCAGGCCGGTATTGTCATACGATCCTCAATAGGGGGCAAGTCCCGGATCGGACGCTGAACATCGTGACCGGGATCCGGACCATCCACGGGGTGTCTGATGATCGAGCTGATTGCCGGCGCGGGTGTAGCCGGTCTGGTGGGCAGCATTCATTGCATCGGGATGTGTGGATCGTTCGCCGTGGCGTGCGGAGGCACGGCCCGCGGATCCTTCTTCTGGCATGCCGGACGGCTGACGACCTACATGCTCCTCGGAGCCCTGGCGGGCACGTTCGGGCAGTCGCTTCCGGGGCCCGACTGGGTGGCCGGCGTCGTTTCCACCGTCCTGATCATCTATTTCGCGGCCGTGCTGGCCGGCCTGCTGCCCGAGCCGAAGTTCGCTCTGCCCGGCGTCCAGCGTGCCGCCTCCCGCCTCATCTCGCGCCCCGACGCCGGGGCCCGCTACCTGTTCGGCCTGGTGAACGGGCTGCTGCCGTGCGGCCTGGTCTACGCCACCCTGGCCGTGCCGGTGGCATTGGGAGATCCAGCCGCCGGCGCCGCGGCGATGCTCCTGTTCGGGCTCGGCACGGTGCCGGCGCTCGCCACCGTGACTTTCGGACTTCGCAAGATCGCCTTCCGGGACCTTCGGGTCCGGCGTGTGCTGGCG
>NZ_JBZQEK010000065.1:0-26841 GCF_058719085.1 Candidatus Benthicola sp. | reverse complement strand
GACACCTCCTCCGCCTCCGCGGGCGTTCCGTCGACACGCGACTCTCGGCGACGACGAGGAGATCCCGCAGGAGCTTCGCTTTCGAGAGAGGGCTGGTCCGGTCGTACGTCGAACCGCCCTGGAAGCGGGGATTCTCCGGAGTGCGCCTCCGCAGCGGACGGATCGGCCGCGAAGCGTGCAAAGCCATCACCGCGAGGACTCGCGCGCGGAGGAGGATCCCCGACTTCCAGCGTGGACTCCCACTCCGAATGAGCCAGATCGACGGGACGGACCTCCACCCCGTGCCGTCGCGCATCCTGGATGATCGTGGCCGGTGAATAGAAGCCCATCGGCTGGGCGTTGAGGAGCGCCGCGTAGAACTCCGGAGCATAGTAGTGCTTCAAGTAGCACGAAGCGTATACGAGCAGGGCGAAGCTGGCCGAGTGGCTCTCGGGGAAGCCGTAGTTGGCGAACGCCGTCAGGTGCTTGAGGATCTGTTCGGACACGTCGGCCGACACCCCGTTTCGCCGCAGTCCGTCGATCAGGTCCCTCTCGACCTCCCGCATCTTCCGGTGAGAACGCTTGAATCCCATGGCCCGCCGCATGTTGTCCGCCTGCGCAGGAGTGAAGCCGGCCAGCGTGATGGCCACCTTCATCCCCTGCTCCTGGAACAGCGGCACCCCGAGCGTCCGCTTCAGCAGCGGCTCGAGACGGGGGTCGAGGTACGTGACGGGCTCCTCGCCGTTTCGCCGCCGCAGGTACGGGTGGACCATGTCGCCCTGAATCGGCCCCGGCCGGATGAGGGCCACCTCCACGACCAGGTCGTAAAAGCAGCGAGGCCGCATCCGCGGAAGCGTGTTCATCTGAGCGCGGGACTCGATCTGAAATACACCGACCGTGTCCGCCGCGCAGATCATGTCGTATACGGCTGGGTCGTCGGGAGGAAGTCGGGCGAGGTCGATCGACACCCCGCGAGTGCGCCGGACGAGGTGGATCGCATCTCCGAGCAGCGTGAGCATGCCGAGACCCAGTAGATCGAACTTGATGAACCCGGGCAGGTCCAGATCGTCCTTGTCCCACTGGATCACCGTACGATCCGCCATCGAAGCCCGTTCCACCGGCACCAGCTCTCCGATCGGCCGATCGGAGAGCACGAAGCCGCCCACGTGGATCGAGCGGTGACGCGGGAGGTCCTCCAGCCCCGCCACCGTTCGCACCAGGGCAGCTGCCCGGGAATCGGAAACATCGAGTCCGGCGCTCGCCACTCCCCCTTCGGCCAGCCTTCGAGCCGCGTCGATCGCGCCGCCGCGGTCCACCTCCAGGGAGAGGCGATCGCTCTCCTCGGAGGAATAGCCCAGGACCCTGGCCGCGTCGCGGGTCGCCATCTTCCCGCGGTACGTGATCGACTCGCACACCATGGCCGCATGGCGGCGGCCGTACTTCCGGTACACGTACTGGAGCACCTCCTCGCGGTCCCGGTGCGCGATGTCCAGGTCGATGTCCGGTGGCTCGTGGCGTGATTCGGAAAGAAAGCGCTCGAACAGAAGGTCCAGTCCGACGGGATCCACGGCGGTGATCCCGAGGCAGTAGCAGACGGCCGAGTTGGCGGCCGATCCCCTTCCCTGTACCAGGATGCCGCGCCGGTTCGCGAACCGGACGATGTCCCACATGATCAGGAAGTAGTCCGCCAGCTCGAGGCGTCCGATGATGCGGAGCTCGTGCTCGATCTGGCGCGCGTGAGCCGGACCGAAATGATCGCCGTACCGCTCGCGCGCTCCCTGCTCGACCAGCCCCCGGAGAAATACGCCCGGATCTCCACCGCCGGGAACTTCGAAAGAAGGGAGACGCGGTTCGAGCTCCTTCATGTGAAACTGGCACCGATCGGCCACCCGTACCGTCTCCCGGAGCGCTTCCCGGCTCCAGCGCCTTCGCATGTGAGCGGCCCCCTTCAGGAACCATTCGCCGTTGGGGGGCAGCCGGTCGCCCGCTCCATCCAGGGTCGTGCCGTACCGCAAACAGGTCAGAACGTCCAACACGATCCGGTCTCGTGGCCGGGCGTACCGGGGTGCGTTGACGGGAAGCCATGGGAGCCCGTGCTCCCGGGCGTGATCGACCCAGGCGGAGCAACGGCGTGCATCGGTCGGAAGACCGTGGCGCTCGAGCGCGAGGTGGAGCCGATCCGGGAAGAGATCCCGCAGCCGCTCGATGCGATACGCCAGCCCCGGCGTTCCGGGCAGCAGGTTCTGCGTCATCACGAGACAGGTCAAACCCGCCGTGCGACCTTCGATCTCCGTGGATACGAGTCCGGGAGAGCCCCGGGGAGACGCGAGGCGTGCGCGGGTGATCAGTGCCGACAGCGAGTGGTAGCCCTCGATCGACTCGCACAGGAGCACCAGGCGCAATCGTCCCTCGCCGACGCTCCCCCCGATGGCCCTCCTTCCCGGGCCCAGGAGGATCTCTCCCCCGATGATCGGTCGCACTCCCGCATCGTCGCACGCGCGGGTGAAGCGCACGGCGCCCCCCAGGTCGAACACATCCGCGAGGGCGAGGGCCCCGAGGCCGAGGGCCGCCGCCTGCTCCGCCATGTCCTCCGGGTTCGAAGCTCCCGCCAGGAGGGAAAAGGCCGATCGCGCCGCCAGCTCCACGAACTGGACAGGGGGTTCCCCTTTCACGAGCGAGTCCTCGCTTCGCTGCGGAGGCTCGTTCCAGGGAAACCGCCCTGTCCGCGCGGAAACGGCCTTTTCGTCATCGGGCCCTGGAGCTCCCTCCGATGAGCGGCCTCACCCTCTCGGAGCGCCTTTCCCAGGGTTTCACATTCCGATGAGTCCCTGCTCTTTGCCGGAGCGCGTCTCCGCAGCGCCCCGGTTTCTTCGCTCCGATGAGCGGTCTCATCCTCTCGGAGCGCCTTTCCGCAGCGAAGCGAGGACTTGGCGCGAAGAGAGGGTGAGCCGCTCAGTCGTACACCCCGTGCAGCCACCATCGCGCCGCCTTCTCCTTCCCTCTCCACTCCCTGTACAGCCACAGCAGCTCGCCCGCGTCCGTGCAGGCCCGGTAGTATTCGCGGCGATACGGGTCCTTCCACCAGTCGCCGGAAAGACGCTCCGGCCCTTCGGCGACGACCAGCGAGCGGCGCCCGGCGCGATCACGGATCTCCCGGGGACATCCCTCGCGGACCCGCACCTCCACCTCCACCGGATCGGCCAGGAGATGAAGCGTGCTCTCCAGCTCGCCATCGGCCGATACGATCCGGCTCGTGCCGGGAGGAGGGTCGGAGCGGGCCTTCTCCTCTTCCGGCGTTTCCACGGAAGCCGCGGGCCGCCATCGATTGCGGGACTCGGGCCGGTGGACCTCGCGTGGATCGGGCCATGCCACGGCCTCGGGTCCGAGGCGCGCGCGCAGGCGGGAGAGGGCCGCGGCCGCAGCCATCGGGTCCCGCCAGTCTCCCGCGAAGAGGTCTCCCTGGCGTGCTCCGGGAGGGGCCGTCTCCTCCACTTCGAGCTCGATCTCCCGTACCGGGGCCGTCAGGCGACCGGTCGTGTCCACGGCACGCTCGAGCGCCGCGCGGCACAGGTCGTACAGCAGGTCCTCCCTCCTCGTCGCCCGGGCCGGACGCACCGTGGCCCGCTGTGCGGCGGACGACCCTTCCAGTCGAAGCTCCAGCGACAGACGGGATGCACAGCGTCCCACCCTCAGAAGATCCGAGCACACCCGGTGCAGCAGGTGGCGGAGCACGAACAGAAGCGGTTCCAGCGTGTCCGCCGCTCCCTCCAGCTCCATGGAGGCCGCCGGCAGGTCATCGGCCGCCAGGGCGCGAAAGACCCGGTCGTCCTCCGCGCAGGCCCACCGGTGCGCCTGCAGACCGACGGGCCCGAACCGGACCTCCAGCTCGTTGCGGTCCCGATCGGCCAGCTCCCCGATGCGACGAAACCCGAGGGACCGAAGGGTCTCACGCAACTCTCCGGAAATCGGCAGCACCGACAGGGGAAGAGGAGACAGGAAGGCCCGCCCGTCTCCCGGGGGGACCCGGATCGAAACCTCTTCTACCTCGATCCCGTGCGGGAACGACGACGGATCGGGAAACCGGCCGCGCAGGTGTCTCGCCAGTATCGCCGCGGCATCGGACACCACGGCCGCGTCCGCTATTCCGACCCAGGCTTCCCCGACGCCCGTCTCGAGCGCCGCTTCGTGGAGGGTCTTCGCCAGCGCCTTTTCGCCGCCCCTCCGGTCCCATCCCCGCGCATCCACCCGGCAGGTGCCGGGACGTACCGGCGCCACACGAGGCGAGCCGGCGAGCAGTGCCGTCGCGAGACGCATCCCGCCATCCGCTCCCATGGCGGGGATCGGCCCTGCAAGGACGGTCGCCACCCGGGAAGGCGCGGCGTTCAACTCGCCGGCCCTTTCCGATCTCGTGCCGGCTCGGATCCCCACGGGGCAGAGACCGGACACAACAGGGGGACCTCGACGGCGCCCCTCTTCCCGACACGTACCCAGATGGGGCGGACGGAAGCGAGAAACGGACCGAAGGCAGCCGGCACGGATTCCACCCGACCCGGACGGAACGAGAGCCGGAGGGCCGCCAGGGGAACGTGCCCCACCGTGAAGAACACGGCGTTCGCTTCCTCGGCGAGGCGCTGCAGGCGTATCGTCACGGCGCGTTGCAAAAGAGGGACGGAGCGAACCGTGCTCTCTCGCGGTCCGCCGCAGGCCGGCCCCAGGAGCGCCACGGCGCCGAACGCTCCGCTGCGGAGAATCAGGTCCGCACACCAGGTGGCTTCGGACGGCTCGGGCGGGCGAATGACCCAGAACCTTCCCTCTCCCGCGATCAGACCGACCCAGTCGGGCGCATACAGGGAACGGGCGGGATCGATGAGCGCGACCGATTCGCCGGTGGCCCGCAGTCCGGCCAGGGCGACCCTGAGCAGCGTGGTCTTGCCGCTGGACCCGGGACCGAGCCACTCGATGACCCGCCCACGTGGCAATCCGCCCCCCGGCAGCAGCCCGTCCAGCGAGGAGATCCCCGTGGAGACGATCCCGCCCGGGGGGCGAGGCCTGGACTCGATCTGCTCGATCTGCCGTTCCAGTTCCACGATGGCCGCGGAACGCCGCATCGTTCCTCACTCCCGAATACCGAATAAAAACCGAAAGTCCGACGATGATACAACACCGCCCTCGTATCCGGCAAGGCGGCACGAGGGCGGTTTCGGATGCGGCGATCCGAGGTTCGCTTCAGGTCAACGATTCACGTCAGTTCGATCGCGGGACCCCGAACCTCACTCCGAGGGCGAAGCGCCAGAAGGAGGGCACTCCCGGCGGTGTCTGGTATTGTACGAATCCGTCCACCGCGAAGGCGCGGCTCACCTGATACCACAGCCGCGCGGAGCCATCCCACAGGCTGCCGCTGAGCTCTTCGGAGGCGTCGCTGTCGACGTTCCCGTAGGCGGCGCGGGGCTCGATGCCGAAGCCCGATGCGGCCTCGAAACGGACGCCGACGCCCACCCGGATCTCCTTCTTGGGCGACCGGTTGGGCACGTCGGGCGGCAGTCCGGTGAGCTCCGAGCCGAAGTAGTCCCCGTAGGAGATGGCGGGCCTCACCTCGAGGCCGGGACCGGCCGGGATGCTTCCTTCGCCGAACACGACCCAGTCGTCCCGATCGTACCAGTGGCCCAGCCACCCGCCCAGCTTGAGCCACCCGCCCGACCCGAGACCGAAGGTCTGGTCCAGGGTCCACGTGGTCTGGATCGTCCCGCCCACCGGCTCTTCCCGACGCCCGATTTCGAACGACGTGCGGTACGCCCGGTCCGCCCCGTAACTGTATCCGAGCCCCCCGTAGAAGCCCTCGATGTCGTCGCGGCCGCGGACCAGGTAGGGGTGCCGGAAGCTCAGCATGTTGTCGAACGCGAACCACAGCTCGAACCCGGCGCCCGGCCGGATGTCGAGCTCGGCCCAGCGGAACCCCGGATCGCGACCGTTGTCATCCGTGTAGCCGCCCCAGACCTTCGCCTCGAGCAGCAGCGGGCTCTCCGCCAGGCGGTCCAGCCCCCGCAGCGCGTCTTCGTTCGCCGGGTCCAGGTCGAGGGCCCTCTGATAGGCCTCCCGCGCACCCGCTTCGTCGCCGAGCCGACTTCGCGCATCTCCGAGCCCCACCCACGACCTCACGTCGGTCCGATCCTGAGAGAGAGCGAGCTCGAACCAGCGGGCCGCCTCCGCCGTGTTTCCGACCCCGAGGCTGGCGCGGGCCATGCCGACCTGCGCCGTCCGGCGCGAGGGCTCCGCCCGGAGAATCGCCCGATAGCGGATCACCGCCTCGGCGTCGTTCCCTTCGGCCAGGTAGGTGTCGGCCACCCCGGTCGCCGCCCTGAGGTCGGACGGATCGGCCTGCAGAACCCGTTCGTACTGCTCGCGGGCTCCCGCGATGTCTCCGGCCTCGAGGAGGATCGCCCCCTCGGCGAGCGCGGCCTCGATCGCCGCCACCGTCATCCCGCCTCGCGTGACCGGGAAACGGATCGACTGCATCGCGCTCCCGGCACTCACCGTAACCGTCGTCTCAGCGCCCCCGGCGCCCATGGTGATCCGGGTCGCTGCCTGGCCCCGGTCGTCCGCGCGGACCATCTGCGGGTTCACCGCACCGTTCGTCGCCGTGAAGCGCACCTCGATTCCCGGCACCGGGCGGCCCCCCGGTCCCTGGACCGCCACGACGAGAGGGACGGGAAGCTCTTCAGCGACCTCCCCCGACTGGTCGCCGCCTGAGATGAAGGCGATCGCCGCCGCCTCGGCGGCCGGCTGGGCCACCCCGCTCGCTCCCAGCTCCTCTCCACCCGAGACGTACACGAGACTCTGGGCTCCCTCCAGCAGGGACGGAACGAGCGAGACGGAGAGGACCCCCCCGGCGGACGTCCGACCCGAGGCGAGGACCGCTCCCGTCGCGGCGCCGGCCCGAACCTCCAGGGGCACGCCGGTGGTCCCGTTTCCGTACGCGTCGGTGACCCGGACGGTCAGCGCCACGGGGCTGTCGTCCAGCCCCAGAGCAACGGGATCGGGCTCGCCGGTCGCTCGCGCCGGAGCGGCGGGGGACACCCGGATCGTCACCGCCCGTGAGCCCCCGATCTGCGTTCCGCTCGCCAGGGTCAGGTTGTACTCCCCGGCTCTCGGCCCGACGGGAAAGACGAAGGCCCCTTCCCCTTCCCCATCCGTCTCCGCCCGGGCGTCCGACCCTCCGACCAGCGCTCCACTGCCCACGAGTTGAAGTCGGAGTCCGGCTCCGCCACCCCGGACGGTGACGGGTATCCGCACGGTGTCGCCCGCGGTGACGTTGAAGATCCGCCTCTCCAGCTGCCACTGGCGGGCGGTGGCGGGAGCGGTCGGCGGCGCCGCGCCTCCACACCGATCGATCGCCGTCATGATCGTGTCATCGGCGCCCAGCGCCCGGAAGTCGTCCCGATCCCTGGCCGTCGGCTCGAAGGAGAGACAGCTCTGCCGGATGATCCCGGCGATCTCGGCCTTCGAGTACGTGGTGCCGGTCAGCAGCCGGATCACGTCGCTCTTCTGCAACGGCTCGGCTTCCTGGCCCCACAGCGTGGCCGGACAGAGCAGGAAGAGGAGAAGAAAGACCCGGAGGAAGAGGACTCGGCGTCTGCGTCGGGGCATGGAATCAAACCTCATTCGGGACGGGGACACCCGGAGGCGTCGAAGTGCTCGTTCAGGCGGTTCATGTCGCCGACCAGCTGCTCGTACCGGGACTCCATGGACTCGTCGACCGCGTCTCCGAGCCGCGCAAAGGCGGCGGCCATCGAGACGAAGGCCTCGTCCGCTCCCGCATAGCCCCCCGCCAGAAGCTCACACCCGATCCGACCGAGGTCGAAGTCCTGACGCCGCTCCTGGTACCGGAGCATGGCCTCCTCCAGCTCCGTCGCCGTGTCGGTGAAACGCTGGATCTCCGGCGGGACGGGCGGCGGCCGCTGCACCGGCGTGACCGCCGGCGCCTCCGGCTCGCCCCCCGATTCGAACAGCTGCAGTCCTCCCCAGTAGCCCCCGATCGCCACGGCGACGATGGCGACGAGCCAGATGATCCCCCGCCGACGGATGGGAAGCCGGGGATACAGCCGCTCGGCCTCGTTGTCCGCCAACACCAGGGTCATGGAAGAGGCGGCTGGCTCCCTCCCGGGCCGCACTGGCTCCACGGGTGGAACCTCCGCGGCGGACGTTTGCTCGACCTCCCCGGCATCCTCACGTTCGTCCGCCCGAACCTCCCGGTCCGGCTCGTAGTTCGTCCAGCGCACCGCGGAGGGAATCGGCCCGGAGACCGGCATGTCCTCGACCGCGAGCAGCTCGCGGAACGGTCCGATCTCGCCCCCGATTTCTCCATCTCCTGCGGCGGGACGGAACACGCCTCCGAGCGGCCTCGCGGGGTCCGGTACCGTGAGAACGCAGCACTGCCACGGTTCGGCGAAGTACCGGTCGTTCATCTCCCGGTCCCCCTCGGAGAGCATCAGGCCGAGGAGATAGTGCGTGTGATACCAGCCGACGAGCACACCTCCATGCTCGCGAAACACCGGCTGAGCCTCCGCCCACGCCCGAAGCAGGTACGGATCGGGGGCATCCTCGGACATGCGCTCCGGGGCCGGAACGACCCGGTCGACGACCGAGTAGTGGACGCCGGTCTCCGGGCACCGGTAGAGACGCCCGAGCAGGAAGCCGAAATGCGACTCCGAGTCCTCGGCCTCCCGGGACCGCCGCTCGATCTGTCGCAAGGCGGAGCGAGTGAGGAACAGCTCGTAGGGCCCCTCTTCAGCCGGCCCGACGGGGTCGCCTGGATCTCGCCTCGGCTTCCACAGCACGGAGCGGTCGACGGGCATGGTGGCCCGGTGATGTCGCGCGTCGCCCGCCGCGGCAGCGGAACCCCGCGCCGCGTGACGCAGCGAAACGTCGCCGGACGGGTTTCCCTGGCTCATCGGAGCCTCCTCAATCCAGCGCGATCAGGTCGATTACGGGACGACCCATGAGGGCCGAGCGACCCGTGCGAACGCGACCGAACACTTCGATCACCTGAAGCGGCCGGAGCGCCTCGGCATCGGCCAGAAGCTCCGGAGGCACGGCCACGTACACGAACCCCTGCTCACCGTCGGCCGCGCGGGCGAGGATGAACGGTTCATTCTCGTAAAAATCGACGCGCGCCGGCTCCGCCCGCTCCACCGACACGAACTGCAGCCGCCAGCGAACCCGACGTCCGCGATACTGGTCCGGATTCGC
The DNA here is from genome assembly GCF_058719085.1 of Candidatus Benthicola sp. Taxonomy (NCBI): domain Bacteria; kingdom Pseudomonadati; phylum Gemmatimonadota; class Gemmatimonadia; order Candidatus Palauibacterales; family Candidatus Palauibacteraceae; genus Candidatus Benthicola; species Candidatus Benthicola sp. The sequence continues at coordinate 17,616 of NZ_JBZQEK010000065.1, read as the reverse complement.
CAGCACATCGGCGGGTGTGAGCGCCTCCAACACGGCCGCCGAGTCCGCCGGCACCGTCGCGGGAACCCACACCCATCCTTCCAGGCGCACCCGGGCCCAGCTCCCCTCGCGCGACAGCACCTCGAGGTCCGCCGAGGGTCTCAGCACGGCCAGGGTATCGCCCGACGGCGATATGTGGAGCCCCACCCGGGACTCCGTGACGACGATACGATCGGGCAGGTCGGCCGGGGAAGCAGGCCGTTCCGCCTCGACGGTCGACAGGGCGGGCTCGGCTGTCTCCGCGGGCGGCGCCGCCGCGGGAGTGGCGCCGGAGACGTCGACCACCGATTCCGCCCACACCCAGGCCGTCCGGCGGACCCGCGTCCAGTTTCCCTGTGTCCCAACCTGGTCCAGGAGCATGCCCCGGAGGAGCCGCGCCACCCTTCGCGCCTCTCCATCCGGAGACTCACGAAGGTTCTCGCCTCCGGGACTGGAGACGATGAGATCGAACCCGTCCCGGTCGGTTCCCGCGACCGACGGGGTCCATATCCACCCATCCACGGTGGCGCGGACCCACCGGCCCTGCCGGGCCTCGACGTCGAGAAGCGCCCCCTCGAACACCGTCGCCAGCCGATTGCTGCTCGTGACCCGCGGCTCTTTGCGGAAGTTCTCCTCGGGCACCGTGACGCGCACGGTCTGGGCGAGCGCGGCAGCCCCTCCGGACCCCGCGATCAGGGCCAGGGCGAGCACCGAGCGAATGGTCGTCTTTCTCAGCGTCATCCGAACTGGAAATGGGAGGGTCCGGCCTCTACATTGGGCCACTTGAGTCCCCGTCCCGGCGCATCGCCTTGTCCGGCGTCGCATCGTGACGGGGCTCCGCGGTTATCGGTGTCGAGTATAGACGACGGCTCGAACGAGTGTCAATGAGATTCCTGCATAGAGCAAAGCTTGGAAGGTCGGTTCTCCGCCGGGTCGCCATCTCCGGGCTCGTGATCGCCGCCGCCGCGGTCGGTCCGAGGCCCGCGACCGCCCAGGACGAAGTCATCGCGGCCCCGGGGGACACGATCGACACGCCGTATCGATGGATCGAGAAGGGCACCCGGCTCGGGCTCGTCGGCGGTTACATCTTCACCGACCGGGGCAACCCTCCGTTCGGACCGGGTCCGTCCCCGATTCTCGGCGCCCGCCTCCGCGCCCGGCTGAGCAGTCCGCTGTCGCTCGAGATCGGCGTGGCGTACGGCAACTCGAACGAATACGTGATCGATCCGCGCCTCCCGGGTGGACCGGCCGTGGTGGACACCGTCGGGGCGAGCTGGCTCCTGATCGAGGCTTCCCTGCAGTTCGCCCTCACCGGGGCCCGAACGTATCGGAAGATCCAGCCGTACTTCCTCCTCGGCGGCGGCATCCTGCAGGGGCTGAGCACGGAGGTGAGCGACGTGCTGGCCTCTCCGAAGCAGCCCTTCGAGTACGAGATCGGCACGTCGGGCATGGTCCACATCGGCCTCGGAGCGGAGTACGACATCTCGCCCCGGCTCGGGCTGGCGATCGAGGCCCGGGACAATTTGTGGCACATCTCGACGCCGGACGGCTGGTTTTCGCTCGATGTCCTGGAGAACATCCTCGACTCGGGAGCGGTCGCCCCGGATGAGGCGACGTGGACGAACAACATCGAGTTGACGGCGACCCTCTACTACTACTTCTGAACACGGTGAGGCGGTGAGGGACGGCACGGACGATGGCCCGGGCGGTGCGCTGGCCCCGGAATCCCTGGTTCGTGTCCGAATCGACGGCGACCGGTGGCTCACCTGGTCGTGCACCGCTCACGACCTCCCGACTCTCGCCCTCGGGTGGCTCGCCTGCGAGGGCGTGACGCACGATCCCCGTGAGGTCACATCGCTGGATGTCACGGACGGCCCCCCGGGCTGGGCGGCCGAGGTCCGGATCCAGCTCGCGGACCGGGCGGCCGAGAGGCTGGCGGGGACCCTGACGGCGGGCGCATCCGCATCCGCCCGCCCGCCGCTACCCCCAACCGTATCGCTCCGGCGGGCGTCGGCTGCGCCCTCGCCCGAGCTGCGGGTCGCGTTGCAGGATCGGGATGCCATGGCGGCCTGGTTTCGGGACATGTTCGAGCGCGCGGAGATCCGCTCCGGCGTCGGTGGGGTGCATACCGGGGGACTCGTCTTCGAAGGACGTCTCGTCGGCGTCGTGGAGGACGTGAGCCGTCACCATGTGGTGGATCGATTGGTGGGACGGGCCATCCAGGAGCGCGTACCGCTCGGCGAAGCGATCCTCCTCGTGAGCGCCCGCATCTCCGGCAGCATGGCCGCCAAGGCCTGCCGGGCCGGCGTGGGCGCCCTCGTCTCACGGTCCATCCCGACCGAGCTGGCGGCGGCCATCGCCGCCGGCAATGGCCTGATCCTGGTGGGCCGGGCCCGCCGGGAGCCACCGCAGTATCACTGGCCCGCCGTGCCCGGGACGGCGGGATCATCGTCGTGAGCGGGACGCGGACCCGCCTGCTCGGCGCCGTTCTCGCCGGCGGTCGCAGCCGCCGTTATGGATCGGACAAGGCCTTCGCCGAGCTCGGCGGGCTCACGTTGTCCGAGCGAGCGGTCGGGACCCTGCGGCCGGTGGCCCGGCACGTCGGGATCATCGCGAACGACGGGTCGGAGCCCGTGAAAGGCGTCCCGGTGCGACCGGACCTCGTGCGCGGCGCCGGCCCGCTCGCCGGGATCCTGACGGCGCTCGATTGGGCGCAGGAAGAGGGGCTCGAAGGCGCGATCGTCATCGCGACCGACATGCCGTTCGTTCCGTCGGAGCTGCTGCGGGCACTCGCCGGGTCGGCGGAGGGAAGCGACGCCGGCGTGCCGGCGAGCCCGGGCCCTCGCGGGGTCGAGCCCCTGTGCGCCGTCTACGGCACTGGCTGCCTCGCCTCCGTGCGGAGCGCCCTTGACCGGGGGGAGAGGGCGGTGGTTTCGTTCTTCCCGGACGTGGAGGTCCGAATCCTCGGTCTGGACCGCGTGTCGGCCTTCGGGGACCCGGAAGAGCTGTTCTTCAACGTCAACCGGCCGGCCGACCACGACCGGGCGCGCGCTCTGCTGAGCCGATTCGGCCCGGCGGGGCCGGAGGCCGGTCCGGCGCCGCCAGGTCACCGAAAGGAGTGAGGATGAGCACATCGGTTCGCGGATCCGATCGTGCAGGGACGAGGATCGGGGTGCCTCTCATCCTGGCCTCGGTCGCGTGCCTGCTGCTTCGCCCCGTGGCGGCGAGCGGGCAGGAGCCGGCGAGTGCCGGGACACCGGCGTACTCCACGACCCTTTCCTCGCCGGAGCAACTGTCGGTCCGACTGGAGCGCGTTCTCTCGGACCCCGCACTCATCCGCGCCGACGTCGGGCTCGTGGTTCAGGTGGCCGAGACCGGGGAGATCGTCTACGAGCACCTGGCAGAGAAGCTGTACGTCCCGGCCAGCAACACCAAGATCGTCACCGGAGCCGTGGCGCTCGACGCGCTCGGGCCGGACTACCGGTGGGAGACCCGGATCCTCGCGGATGGCCCGATCTCGGATGGGGTCCTGACAGGCGATCTCTGGATCATCGGGGAGGGCGACCCGTGGCTGCAGCGCTCGGAGCTGGAAGCATGGCCGAACCGGCTGCGCGAGGCGGGCATCCGGCGGATCGAGGGCGACGTGATCGGCGACGATCGCGCGTTTCCGGGTCCCCAGTGGCCCCAGGGGTGGTACTGGCACGAGCTGCACGCGGCGTGGGGCGCCGGGGTCTCGGCCCTCCAGTTGAGTCCGAACACGATCCGTGCCCGCCTGGTGCCGGGTGCGATCGGTGCGCGTGCCCGATTCGAACAGGTCCGGCCCGGTCCCGGTCCGGGACTCGACATCGAGGTCTTCACGGGGGCACCGGGCTCCGACGTTCGGCTGGAGTACGAGCCGCCTCCGGAGGGCGGGGCCGTTCGGCTCACCGGCTGGATTCCGGCCGGCGACACCGTCGACCTGCATCTCGCCGCGGAGCACCCGACCCTGTACCTGCTGAGCACCCTCGAGGAGGCGATGCGCGGCGCCGGGATCGAGACCGCCGGGACATTCCGGCGTGCGGGCCGGGATGAGGCCCCGGCCAGGCCTGTCTGGTCCATCACCGAGGATTCGGACTCGCTCGGCGCCGTACTGGCCGAGATGCTCAAGGAGAGCGACAACCAGATGGCCGAGTCGATCCTCCGGACGTTGGGGCGCGAGATCTCCGGAGACGGGACGTCGGCCGGCGGTCTGGAGGTGGTGGAAGGCAGGCTGGCCGGGTGGGGAATCGAGCCGGGCGCGATGCTTCTGTTCGACGGCTCCGGACTGTCCCGGTACAATCGCATCGCACCGACCGCGATGGCCCGACTGCTGCGGGTGATGTGGCGCCATCCCGAGTACGAGGTGTTCCGCGACGCCCTACCGGTCGCGGCCGTCGACGGTACGCTGCGCCGACGCATGGCCGGCACGCCGGCCGAGAGAAACGTGCGGGCCAAGACCGGATCGGTGAGCGCGGCCAGGGCGCTGTCGGGGTACCTGACCGACGGCAGCGGGGAGACGCTCGTCTTCTCTCTGTTCGTCAACGACTACGACGTCCCCGGGAGCGTCGCCGTGGCCCTCGAAGACCTGATCATCGAGCAGGTGGCGCTGTACCGCCGGCCGGTGGAACCCGGCTGGCCCGCCTTCCGGAACGACGAGCCGTGAGCCCCGACCCCGCGGGCGCCCGCCCGGACGGCGGCGCCGATTGGCTCGGGTGGCGGGAAGCGCTCGGGGCGATCCTCGAGCGGTGCGATCCGCTACCCGCCGTGCGAATGGCCGCTGCGGACGCTCTCGGCTGTGCGATCTCGAAAGAGGTGCGAGCCGAAGTGGCTCACCCGCCCTGGGACAACAGCGCCATGGACGGCTACGCCGTACGCGCGGAGGATGTCACCGGCGCCTCGGAAGACCGCCCGATCGTCCTTCCCGTTTCCGACGACGTGCCGGCGGGAGCGTTTCCCCGCGGACCGCTGGCGGCGGGGACCGCGGCTCGGGTGATGACCGGAGCGCCCGTGCCGGCCGGCTCCACCGGAGTGGTGCGGGTCGAGCACACCGCGGAGACCTCCGCCGACTCGATCACGATCCTCCGGGATTCGGATGCACGGCGCAACATCCGTCGCCGGGGCGAGGACATCGAGGAGGGAGCGCTTCTCTTTCGTCCAGGGGAACCGGTGACACCGGCCACGGTCGGTGTGCTTGCCATGCAGGGCATGGCCGAGGTGACGGTACGGCGGCGGCCGAGAGTCGGCGTGCTCTCGAACGGGAACGAGCTGGCCGATTTCGATGAGGTGGGAGAGGTGAGGGCGGGACGGCGGATCATGAACTCCAACGGCCACGCCCTGGCGGCTCAGCTGAGGACGGTGGGCGCCGAGCCGGTGTCGCTCGGCATCGCCCGGGACGACGCGGAGGACGTCCGCCGCCGGCTGGAGCAGGCCACGACGTGCGACGCCCTCATCTCGTCGGCCGGCGTCAGCGTGGGAGACCACGACCAGGTCAAGTCGGCGCTGGACGCGATGGGGATGGAGCGCGTGTTCTGGCGCGCGCGGATCCGCCCCGGCAGCCCGCTCACCTTCGGCCTGTGGCAGGGCAAGCCCTTCTGGGGTCTGCCAGGGAATCCCGTGTCGGCGATGGTGACCTTCGAAGTGTTTCTCCGACCGGCCCTGCGCAAGATGATGGGTCACCAGCACCTCGAGACCCCGCGCGTGCTCGCGCGGGCCCGGAAGGCCGTCACCTCTTCGGCCGACCTCACCCACTTCTACAGGGCCCGTATCGACCCGGTGGCCGGCGATCTCCCGGAGATGGAGCTCACGGGACCGCAAGGTTCGGGCATCCTCACGTCGATGAGTGACGCGCAGGGGCTGCTCATCGTGCCGGAGGGAGTGGCCGCCATCGAGGCCGGCGAGGTCGTCGAGCTGATTCCGCTCCCGGGGGCGTGGTCGTGAGCCGGCAGGTGGTGCTGCTCGTCGGCACGCGCCGCGGCCTGTTCCGAGCCGTCTCCCGCCAGGACCGTGCGAGCTGGTCCATGTCGGGCCCGGCGATCCCCGGATACGAGGTCTACCACGCGGTGCTCGATCGGCGGAACCGCCAGCTCGGGTACGCCGCGGTGCGGCACGAGGTGTGGGGAGCCCACATCTACCGGACTCGGGACGCGGGCCTCACCTGGGAGCCCCTGGAAGCCGGGCCCGCCTTTCGAGAGGATTCCGGGCGAACCGTTCGGGCGATCTGGCACCTCGCCATGGGGGGAGACCGGGAGCCGGAGACCCTGTACGCCGGGGTGGAGCCCGCGTCGCTCTTCGCGTCGCGAGACGCGGGACGGTCGTGGGGCCGGGTCGAGAGCCTGGACGGACACCCCACCGCCTCGGCCTGGCAGCCCGCGAAGGGCGGTCTCGCACTCCATTCGATCCAGGTCGACCCGGCGGACCCGAACCGGATCTTCGTGGCCGTGTCCGCGGGGGGCGCGTATCGCTCGACGGATGGCGGGGGGTCCTGGACGGCCATCAACCGGGGGGTACGAGCCGATTTCCTGCCGGACCCCGAGCCGCAGGCGGGCCAGTGTGTGCACAGCATCCGCCTGCATCCGCGAGCTCCGGAGCGCCTGTATCAGCAGAACCACTGCGGCACCTACAGGACGGACGATGCCGGTGACTCCTGGGTGGAGATCTCGAAGGGCCTGCCGAGCGATTTCGGCTATGTCATGGGTACGGACCCTTCCGATCCCGACCGGTGCTGGGTGATCCCCGAAGAGAGCAGTCACCTGCGCGCCGTGTGTGAAGGGCGCCTGCGGGTCTACGAGTCCAACGATGCCGGATTCACCTGGGTGGCCCGGACGGAAGGTCTTCCGCAGCAACAGGCCTGGGTATCGGTGCTGCGCGAGGCCCTGGCGACCGACGGTCTCGCCCCCTGCGGCGTGTATTTCGGAACCTCGACCGGACACGTATACGCGAGCCCGGACGGCCGCACCTGGAACGAGGTCGCGGCGCACCTGCCAAAGGTGCTCTCGGTGGAGGCCGCGGTTCTCTGAACGAGGGTCAGTCGGTCAGCCGGTCCACTCGATCACGGCACCGGCGCTCGTGTACCCGCCGCCCACCGCGGTGAGCACCAGATTCGCCGGCTCGGGAAGCGGTCCGTGGAGACCCCGCAGGACCTCGTCGAGAGCGATGGGAACCGTCGAGGCCGAGACGTTTCCGCAGGAATCGATGATGTCGATCACCTTACCCTTCGGCAGGTCGAGCGACTTCTCGATCCCCGCGGTGATCCGCTGGTTCGCCTGGTGGGGGATCACGACGTCGATGTCGGCCCAGCCGAGCCCCGTGCGCTCCAGGGCCCGGTCGGCCACGCCGATCATGGACTTGATCGCATTCCTGAGCACGTTGGGTCCGCCCCCCATCGACAGGGTGGGGATCGCATCGCCGGGCCGCATCACCGTCTGCCCGGTGAGGTTCAGGTGGGTGGGCGAGTAGTCGGCCGTCGTGTACGGAGGGGCGAGGAGGCGGCCCCGACCCCGATCGGCGCTCAGCACCACGGCGCCCGCTCCGTCGCCGAATAGCACGGCCGTCTTCGGGTCCGAGTAGTCGACGACCCGGGTCAGGCTGTCTCCCGACACGACGAGCACGTTCCGCGCGGCGCCGGAAGCGAGAAAAGCATGCCCCGCGGCCAGGGCGTACAGGAACCCCGCGCAGGCGGCGTTGAGCACGAACCCCGGTGCCGTCGGAATCCCCATCAGGGCCCCGACGGTGCAGGCAGCGTTGGGCACGATCTCGGCTTCCGTGAGACAGGCCACGAACAACATGTCGAGCTCTCCGGGCTCCATGCCGGCATCCTCGAGCGCCCTTCGGCCGGCCTCGGCGCACATCCATTCCGAGGAACGATCGACGTTCGGATCCAGGACCCGTCGTTCACGGATCCCGGTCACCTGGACCGCCCACCGATCGAACACCTCCGCCGCCGTGAGATCGGACGCCTCCTCCGACTCGATGCCCCGGAGGGAGCCCCGGGCCTGCTCGACGTCGAACGCCTCGCGAATCGCATCGAGCTCGTAGAGATCGAAGTTGTCGACCGATCTCGGAGGAAGGTATCTCCCGGATCCGGCCACGAAGACCTGTGCCTCACTGGTCGTCAATGTTCCCCGCCTGTCGAATCGATGCCCCGAGCCACCCCGCATTCATTGGAGTGACCGGGATCCGTGGGATTTCGGTTGGCGAAGATAGGGGATCCGTCGATCGACCTCAATCTCCGGGGGTCGGGAGGCCGCGTGTGGATCGGGGATGTGCGGAGCGGACGGTGCCGCCCCGGGGGCACATGCGCGTCAACCGCCGTCGCGCATCCTCTGGGGCGGGTCCGAGCCCGGAGGAACGGGTGTGGCGCTGTCGGGACGCCGGCTCGGACTCTGACCGGAGCGCGCTCCGTCCGGCTGCAGCTGCCGGTCGCGCTCCAACCGCCGCGCCTCGGCTCTACGCCTCACCCGATCGACGGCCGTCCGCCAGTCGACGCCCTGCCGCATCTGGCGACGCACGGCGGCCGACAGACCCAGCATCTGGTCACCCCGGGCGCCTGCGTCCATCGCCGATTCCACCACTCGGAGCGCATCCTCGGTCGGAACGCCCGCCCGGGTGAGATCGCCGAGCACGATCAGGGGCACGGCGAGATCACGCCTGCCGCGGTCACGACTCGCGAGGGATCGAATCGCATCCGCCGGCACCCCTCCCCTCAAGGCGTCGGCGGCGGCGGCGAGGCCGGCCGGCCTCTGATCCGGACCCATGAGCCTGACCGCTTCCCGCAATCGGAGAGCGTACGCATCGACTGCCTGGACGACCCTCTCCGGCGGATACCCCTTGGCCGCTCCCTCGAATGCCTTCCGCACGACCAGGCCCGGCGGAACGCCCGCCTCGCTGGCCTGTCGCGCGGTCTCTCTCACCCGGACCGCGTACTCGGCGGGCATGGCATCTTCGAGCGATCGGGCTCCGGCTTCCTGCGCGCACGCATCGCTCGGCCGCCCGGGCCCGATGACGATCAGCAACGCGGCGAGACCGGCTACACACGTGCGCCAGACGTCCACGCTCAGATATCGGAATCGGCTATCGTTCATGGCAACCACCTCATCAGCCGGGCGCCGAACACGCCCTGTCCACTCGTACACAAGACGACCCGGGTCCTCAAGGCGTCACATCGGTGGAGCCCGCATCCTCGACGATCAGGGTCGCCTGCGGAGTCCCCCAGTCGTCCTCCGTCAGCCCCGGAGCATCGGCCGGGACGAACCATTCGCCATCGACCCGGAAGCCGAAGTGATGGACCCCCGGTTCGATCGGAAGGACCGCGGTCCAGGCGTCGCCGGACCGCGTGAGGGGTACGGGTTCCCACTGCGTGAAGTCTCCAACGATCTCTGCCATCCCGGCGTCCGGCAGGCGCACGGTCACCTCCAGCACGGGATCGCCGCCGCCGCTCACCGTCCATGAGAGATCCGACGACGGCTGCATGCGCCACAACTCCAGGCGCACGCCCGCCCCCACCCCGCCCGCCACGACCGTGTCGAGGAGAGGGTCGGGTCCGTACCGTCCGCCGTACGCGGAGAAGAGCGTGCGCTTTCCGGTCCGGATCTGAATTCCGGCTACGAAGACCGGCTCCTCTCCTTCCGGGGTATCCCACCACGAGGCTTCGGCGAAGAAGGATCCGTCGGGCATGGGGATCTCGAACCCGAGTCGTCCCACCACGTATCCGCCCTGCGGACTGTCCCAGGCTCCCACCGCCGCGTGCGGCACGAAGGCTCCGAGTGTCTGTGTGACCTCCAGGCCGCCTCCTGCGGACCACAGGCTGGTGCCGACCGTGAAGCCGACCTCCCATACGCGTCGACCGAACCGCGTGTCCCGAACGAACGTCTCGAAGGTGGTCACCTCCGAGGACCCGATCCCCCCGTAGCCCGTCAGTCGAAGCGTGGTGTTCCCCGGCGAGAAGCGGATCTCCGGCTCCGCGACGGCGTAGGCGGCCCGATAGGGAGCCGGGTCCCCGACCGTGAAGGCCTCTCCGGTGATCGTCACTCCGAGCATCCAGTCCCGGGACAACGGCTCGAACCAACCCGCGACGGCCCGCGCCGCTCCCCAGCTGGCCCCCTGTTCGTCGAGGGCCAGACCCCCGGTGAGACCGGCGTCGAAGAAGCCTCCCCGACCGAAGGTCCCACTGAGGCCCAGACCACCGTTCAGGTAGGTGCTGGCGAGGTCCTCGCTTCCGCCAGGCGGCAGAGAGTACGATGCACCGAGGTCGGCATGGAGCGCGGTCTCCTGAGCGACGGTCAGCCGGGGACACGCCAGGGTCGCCAGCGCCAGCGCGCGACACGCTGCCTGTCGGACCCGGAGCGTCGGGACCGGGCCGGGCGGGCCGGGCGAACACTCCACGCGCCGGCTCAGGTGCCGTTCAGGCTCGACACGGCCACGACCGCGTTCTGCTGACCGAAGCCATCGTCCTGGTACCCCGCGGCGTTCGGGTCCGTCACCCAATCGGACCCGTCGATCACGAACATGTACTCGTGGACGCCGGGCAACAGCGGGACGCGGCCGGACCACGTCCCATCTCCGTCGGCGTCCTCGAGCGAGATGGTCGGCTGCCACTCCGTGAAGTCGCCGACGAGGTGAACCGATTCGGCCGTCGGCGCGTCCACCACGAACTGCACGTAGATGCGGGAATCCGTCGATTCGCGGTCCGGGAGGCCGACGATCAGGGACACGGCCACCAGCAGGGCGGCGAGAGCGACCGCGGCGACCGGCCGTACGGGCACCATCCTCGGACGAAGCAACCAGTCCACCCAGCCCGGTCGCCCCCTCGATCGCTCGCTCGACAGGGCGGACATCACACGCTGCTCGAAGCCGAGCGGTGCTCCCGCCGGCGTGCTCGATCGCAGCTCCTTCACGAGCCGATCCCATTCGGCTGCCTCCTCGCGGAGCTCCGGAGGCAGCGACTCGAGGGAGATCTCTCCGTCCAGATAGGACTGCAGTCGACTGTCCATCCTCATCCTCGCAGTGGATCGCGCAACAGACCCTGGAGCTCCTCCCGGGCCCGGTGCACTCTCATCTTCAGGGCCGGGACCGAGACCTCCAGGATCCTGGACATCTCGGTGTACGACCGTCCTTCGATATGCTTCATCACGAAGGCCTGTTTCTGCTCGACGGCCAGTGCATCGAGTGCCCGGTCGATCTCGCTCCGCACCCGGCTCCGTTCGGCCTCCTTCTCCGGGTTCCCCTCTTCCGCCTCGAGTCCGTAGACCTCCTCGACCGGCACCGTCGCTCTCCTGGACTTCAGGAAGTCCTTGCATGTGTTGGCGCCGATCCGGTAGAACCACGCTCCGACCCGCTCCGGATCCCGGCATCGGCGGAGGCCGCGATGCGCCTTGATGAATGCGGACTGTACCGCATCGGCTGCGTCGTCCGCGTTGCCGGTCATTCGCACGGCGTGCCGGTACAGGACATCCTGGTATCGACGAACGAGCTCGCCGAAGGCAGGGTCCGAACCGCGGAGCGCGTTCCGCACGAGCTCGGCATCCGTTGCGTTCTCGATCTCTGACCTCGCGTCGGGTTTCACGTTCAAGACGACTCCGGTGGACGTTTCGTCACACCCGACCGCAAAGCACGCTGCCTTCCTGCGATCGTCGCGAGGCCGTGACAGGCGCGGGCGCATCGTGGTACGTTGGCGCCCATGGCGACGATACACGACCTCCCGACCCCGGCATTGCTGCTCGACGTCGATGTACTGGAGCAGAACCTCCGTCGCATGTCCGCACGATGCAAGGATCTCGGGGTCGCCCTGAGGCCTCACGTGAAGACGCACAAGTGCCTGGAGATCGCGGCGGCTCAGCGGCTTCTCGGCGCCCGGGGGGTCACCGTATCCACGCTCCCGGAAGCCCGGGTCTTCGCGGATGGCGGATTCGACGACATTACGTGGGCGTTTCCTGTCCCGCCGGGGCGCGTCGCGGAGGTGGTGGAACTGGCCGAGCGGGTACGGCTCGGGGTCGTCGTCGACTCGGAAACGGCGCTGCAGGCCCTACTCGACTCGGATGCGCCGGCTCGCGTGTGGCTCAAGATCGACTGCGGGAACGGCCGTGCCGGCCTCTCTCCCGAGTCCGCGGCTCCGATGCAACTGGCCCGGAAGGTCATCGATGGGGGTCTGGAGCTCGCCGGCCTGCTCTCGCACTCGGGAGACGCCTACAGGGCCGGATCTCGACACGAGATGACGCGGATCGCCGAACACGAGCGGAAGTCCATGACCGACCTGGCGGAGCGCCTGGCCGGGGACGGCATCGAGGTGCGCGAGATCAGTGTCGGATCGACTCCCTCCATGTCGGCCTGCCGCTCCCTGGAAGGCGTCACCGAAGCACGACCGGGCAACTACTCCCTGTACGATTACACGCAGGTGCTCCTGGGCTCCTGCGAGGTTCCGGACTGTGCCGCCACCGTTCTGACGACCGTGGTCTCGAGCCGGTCGGACCTGGGAACTTCCGTGGTGGACGCGGGCGCCCTGGCGCTCTCCCTGGACCCGGGACCCCCGCTGTCGGGCCGGAAGAGCTTCGGAGAGGTCCTCGATGCGGAATCCCCGGGCCGCGTGAGGCGAAATGCCCGACTGACGGCACTCAGTCAGGAGCACGGCATCGTCTCCCGCCCCTTCCCGGTGGGTACCCGGCTGCGCGTCATTCCCAACCATTCCTGCCTCACCGTGGCCTGTTTTGACGCTTTTTCCGTCGTCCGGGACGACGAAATCCTCGATTCCTGGCGAATCCACAGAACGCGCTGACTCCTCTGGCACGCGAGATGCGAGGTTCTGCCTCGCACGGATCCGCTCCGGGTCTACGAAAGGCCCGTGGACCGGTCGCGGAGTCATAGCGGCCCGGCGACGTGCACCCCCGTCGGATGCAGCTGAAGACAGAAAGGAAACCGGGGGATGACAGTGGACGGAGAGGTCTCGATGGCCAGAGTCGGCAATGCCGCCGATCGAGAGCACAGCTCGCACTACCTCGCTGCCGTCGCCGGCGTCGCCGTGGTGGTCGCGGTCACTGCGTGGCTTACGCAGAACCGAACGATGGCGGCTGCCGCTGCGGCCCTCGGGCTGTATTCGCTCCATCTGTTCAGCATCCGGTTCCTGCTCGAGAACCAGAAGCGCCAGCAGCGGATGCTCGACGCCCAGTGGGAAGTGCTGCAGCGTTTCATCGGAGCCGACGAGGGAGCCGCGGCGACGGTCGAGGAGCTCGTTCCGGCCATGCCCATCGATCGTGATGCACCGGAACGGGCCCGCTCGTCCGAGCCGGTCGCGCCTGACGTTACCGTGCCTCCCGCCGAGTCCCTGCAGGTCCCCGACCAGCATGCCGCGGCGATCGAGATCGAGGCGGCGGCGATCGAGGAGGAAGCGTCCGCGATGGATTCCGGGATCCTTCCAGCCCGGCCGGTGAACGCTGAAGAGGCCCGGACTTCCGGAGCGGAGGTGCCCGTCCCAAGGCACTTCGCCCTCGGCACCGTGGCGCTCGTTCGAAACCTGCTCTCTCCGGCAGAGGTGGCCCGGGTGTTGCTCGAGCAGCGCATGCAGCCCGGTAAGAAGTTCGGTGTCCTGGCCGTGGAAATGGGCCTGCTGACGGACAGCGAGCGGGAGGAGCTGCTCCTGGCCCAGCAGGAGGGCCTGTTCACCGACGGGGAGATGGCCGAGGCACGCCAGAGGCTTCGAGAGTTCCGTCAGAATGCCGCGCATTCGATGGCCGGCCTCGACTAGCGCCCGGACTTCGGCCGCCCCTCTCGCTCCCCGGTCTCACCGGATCAGCGACCCAGACGATCCAGCCTTCGTACCGCGGCCCGATACGGGAGCGCGGCCGCCACCGCGCATCCGATCAGCGTGCCTGCCAGCGCGATGCCCAGTTCGGATGGAAGCGGATCGCGGGGAACGCTGCCCGGCAGTCCCGAGCGGAGGAAGCCGCGAAGCGCCCAGACCTGCAGCGCGAGCACCGATCCCAGGGTCACCACGGCTCCGAGCATGAACAGGAGCCCTCCGATCGAGGTCGGGATCTGCGCCGCGTTCTCCGACTCGAATTCCGGATAGAAGACGCCCCAGGTCAGGGCCTGCGCCGTGAAGGCGAGACTCAGTGCTACCGTCGACGCGAGCGAGAGCGCCGCGAGACCCGCCGGTACCCCGAGCAGGTGATTCGTCACGCCCGTGAGGAGGAGAGCCAGCGAAGTCAGCGGCACGGCGCCGACCCAGAACTTGGCCCCGAGCAGCGTCCCGGAGGTGAGCGGAGCCGAGCCGAGGAGCCACAGGGTCTGCCCCTCGAGGCTGAGGGCGGGGAATACGAACCTCGCCGCGATCGCGGCGAGGACGAATCCGGACAGGGCGAGGTTCAGGAAGACCACCAGGGTGATCAGGTAGCGGGTGATCATCTCCCCCGAGCTGAGCGGGAGCACCCGGATGTTGTAGACGTACACCACGACGAGCACGCCGAGGATGATGAGCTGCGACCATTGGGTCGTGTCCCGGAAGAAGACCCGGACGTCCTTCAGCACCAGCTGGCGAGTCTGGAGCGATACACCCGCCAGTGCCCGTTCCAGCCACCGCCAGCCCGCGTGCTGCCGCACCTGGTTCTCGGCTCCCTCCTGAGCCCGGGTGAAACACACGGAATAGAGGGATCGGTGCAGGATGGCCCCGAGCGTGATCGTCCCGAGGGCCGTCGTCCACAGCAGCACCAGCAGGAACGGATCGAATTCCCCCTGCAGGAACCCGGTCAGCGCATCGGCCCCCCACTGGGAGGGGAGCCACGGTGAGGAGGGTCCACGCAGGGCCGCCATGAAGTCCACCAGGTTCCGATAGGACTCCGGGTTCACGAGCCGCTCCGGCCGGAGCACGCGCAGTAGCAGAACCACCAGGCCGACGGCGACGATGGCGACGATCCCGAGAATGTCCTTCGAGCGCCGGGCCGGAAACACGCGGACCAGCAACAGCGTGGTCGCGCTGCCGATCGCGGCCGGAATGAGGAGGAACGGGCCGATCGCGAGACCGGACAGGGCGACGAACGCCCAGCCACCCTCGTATACGCTCTCGTAGGCCGCCAGCATGGGCACCAGCATCAGCACGACCATCCACGAGGAGCTGACGACGGTCTCCGTGAGCCGGGACAGGTAGACGGAAAGCCAATCCACCGGCGCGGCGCGGATCCACGGCAGATCACGCGACAGGAAGAAGCTGGATAGAGCGGAGATCAGGTTCGAGAGGAGGAGGATCCCGAGGAAGACGAGGAGTCCCAGGGACAGCAGCTTGGAGGCGAGCAGCGGGCCCACTTCCTCGACGCCGCGAAGCGCGCGGAGCAGCCTTCCGAGGGTGAGGTAGATGAAAGGCCAGGCGGCGGCGCCGATCCCGAGAACCATGACGACGCGCCCCCACCGGCCACGACCCGCGACGCCGCGTCTCCTGGCCGACATGGCCTTGGGAGACAGGAGAAGGGCATACTCGCGCAGAACCGAGGACACCTCAGCCTCCGAGCACGCGCGCGATCTCCGAGTCCGTCGCCCCCCGGGTGATCCTCAGGAAGATCTCCTCGAGGCCGGCGGACTCGGAGGCGGCCTGTCGACGCAGGTCATCGATCGAACCGGAAGCGACGACCCGTCCGCGATCGATCACCGCCAGGCGGTCACACAGGCTCTCGGCCAGCTCGAGCGTGTGCGTCGACACGAGAACCGTCCCGCCTTGATCCGCGAACGTCCGCAGGACGTCCTTGAGAAGCCAGGCCGAGCGCGGATCGAGCCCGACCATCGGCTCGTCCACGACGAGCGCGGCCGGCCGGTGCACGAGGGCGCACGAGAGGATCAACTTCTGTCGCATCCCATGCGAGTACGATTCCACCAGCTGGTCCCGCCACGGGCCGAGGTCCCACAGCTCGAGCAGCTCATCGATTCGTAACTCCACATCCGGCCCCTCGAGGCCGTGCAGGCCGGCCGAGAAGCGCAGCAGTTCGGCCCCGGTGAGCTTGTCGTACACGAACGGCCGATCCGGCACGAATCCGAGCAGACCCCGGGCCTCCCGGGGCTCGCGCACGTTGTCATGCCCGGCCACGAGCACCCGACCGGCGTCCGGCTGGAGGATCCCCGCGATCATGCGCAGCGTGGTCGTCTTTCCCGCCCCGTTCGGCCCGAGGAGTCCGAAGATCTGAGAATCGCCGATTTCGAGATCGATGCCGGCGACGGCGGTGAACTCGCCGTACCGTTTCGTGAGCCCTTCGAGAACGATCATTCCGAGTCCTCGCGCGGGGTGGAATCCCCCGCCGTGCCGGCGCCGGATACGGCGCCGCGGGTGAAGAAGGCCAGCTCGAACGCGGTTCGCTCGACGCGCAGACCGCCGAAGATGTCGCCGTCCACCAGGCGGCCGTCCTCATCGACCCATCCTTCCCGGACCGCGTCTCCCTCCCCGCTCCGCACTCGCCATGCGCGGACCGTGTCCTCACGCACCGGGATCCATTCACCGGAGATCGAGTCCGTGTCCGCGCTGTCGGGGAAAGTCAGCGACCGTGCCTCGAGTACCCGGATCTCCCGGGAACGGGTCGCGGTGACGATCGGATCGAACACCAGCGCTTCATACCGGTGGCCGGGTTCGGCCAGACCGCTCGCCGCCAGCCGGAGGCGCCATCCCGAGGAGGTGGTCGTCGACTCGGGGATCGAAACTCGCGCCTCGACGCGTCCGTCGGGACCGTACACGACGATCGCCGAATCCCCTTCCGATACGATTCGTATCCGTACCGTGTCCGTGCCCACGATCGAGGTGTGCGTGAGGCTGTCGAGGCCGAGGCTCGCATCCAGGAACTCGTCCGACTCCCTCTCGGACCGCGCGATGAACCCGAGCGCCGGCCGATCGAGGAACACGCGATCCCGCACGTGAAATCCCGACGCCCCGGGCAGCGTGTCGATCTCCACCTGCGCCCAGCCGGCCCTTTCCGCTCCGCGATAGACCACGTAGTACGCGACCCCCGGGGGCACCGTCCGGACGCCGGCCGCCAGCCTCTCGGCGCGAGCGGGGAACCAGACGCGCCGGGCCTGCCAGCCCAGGGCCGCGATCCACGCGACCAGCAGGATCGCCGCGAGGCGTCCTCGACTCACGGGTCCGTGCTCCGCAGACGGGCGAGCGCCAGGGCCTCCCGGGTGTCCACGTCGATCGGAGCGTCACGATCGATGGCGACGTGCACCTGCGGCAGGTCCGAGCCGGCGATGAGGTTCCACAGGCTCGCCTGCGGAGCGGCGTCGCGGGCGAGGTTCCGTATGGACACGAGCGCTCCGGACTTCAGCACCACCGGGTGCCCCGGACGGTCCCGGTAGCGCGCACGGCCGGCCAGCGCGTCACCCTCCCGGACCACCGTCACCACCTGCCGAACATCGTCCGGTCGGAGTCCCGGCTCGTCACCGAGTAGGATGGCGACCCCGGGGACGGTCAGGCGTCGGACGCTCTCGAATCCCGCCATCACCGACGCGAGTCGTCCCTGCTCGCCCGGAACCGGAACGAAGCACACCCCCCGGCCGGCCAGCAGCGCCCTGATGCCGGTACCCGGTCCCGACGTGGCCACGAGGATGGGTTCCAGGCCGGCGGAT
>NZ_JBZQEK010000064.1:0-17308 GCF_058719085.1 Candidatus Benthicola sp. | reverse complement strand
GGCCATTCTCGGCGGCAGCGACAAGTGCCGGTGGTTCTCGCGAGGGGGATACACCTGGTCCCATCCCGAACCCAGCAGTTAAGCCCCTCAGCGCCGATGGTACTGCAGCCTCAGGCCGTGGGAGAGTAGGTCACCGCCGGCCCTTCACACGAAGGCCCCACACGCACCAACCGCGTCGTGGGGCCTTCCCCGTTCCTACAGGCCTCATGGACCCCGATGGGCTCCCTCCGCTTCCGTTGCCCCGTTCCGGACCTCGCGCTAACCTGCGCCGCTACGCTGCGGAGACTCCGTCGTCGAGCTCCATTGGACCATGGTTGATTGCACAGGAGACGGAACGTGAGAATGCGGACCACTCGGAAGGCCCCCTGGAGGACGGCGCTGACCGTCCTCGGCCTCGTCGTCTTGCTGGCGCCCGGCGCCTCGGCGCAGGACACGGACTACGACCTCGAGAAGAAGAAGATCGACGTCGCCCAGGCGATACAGGAGATGACGACGGCCGACCCCGGACTGCAGCGCTTCTTCGACGACTCGTACGGCTACGTCGTCTTTCCGAGCGTCGGAAAGGGGGGCTTCATCGTGGGAGGGGCGCACGGCAACGGGCTCGTGTACGAGCAGGGCGACCTGGTCGGCCAGGCCGAGCTCACCCAGGCCAGCATCGGGCTGCAGGCGGGCGGTCAGTCGTACATCGAAGTGATCTTCTTCAAGGGGAAGGAAGACCTCGATCGCTTCAAGACCGGGAACTTCGAGTTCAGCGGTCAGGCGTCGGCGGTGGCGGTGAAGAAGGGCGCTTCGGCCGACATCGACTATTCGAAGGGCGTGGCCGTGGTGACCAAGGCCAAGGGAGGGCTGATGGCCGAGGCATCGATCGGAGGTCAGAACTTCGACTTCACGCCAATCGGAAGCTGATTCGCACGGGCGGGCTCCCGGGCCCCGAATTCAGCGGGCCCGGGAGATCTCTTCCAGCAGGACCCTCACGACCTCTCCCGGCCGCCGGGCGTGCATGACGGCGCCGAGGACGGCGATGCCCGCTCCCTGCGCCGCCACGGGGCCCGCGTTTCCCGGCTCGATCCCTCCGATCCCGACGCAAGGCACACCCGACGCCCGCCGTACCTCGCCCACCCGCTCCGGCCCGATCGCCTCCGTTTCCAGTCCGGGCTTGGACGCCGTTCCGTACACGGCGCCGACTCCGAGGTAATCCGCCCCGCTTCGCGCGGCTCTCGCCCCGATCGCCGGGTCATCGGTCGAATAGCCGAGCAGGAACCCGGCGGGCACGCGACGCCGCACCTCTCCGATGGGCAGATCCTCGGGACCGAGGTGGGCTCCGTCCGCTCCGGCGGCGACCGCCACGTCCCACCGGTCGTTGACGAACAAGAGGGCGCCGTGCGCGTGCGTGAGCTGCCTCAGCTTCAGGGCCTGGCGGTATAGCTCCTCGGCCTCCGCCTCCTTGTCCCGGAGCTGCACTGCGCCACACCCGGCTTTCAGGCATTCGGACACGACCTCGAACATGGGTCCCGCGGCCGGGTGGGGATCGGTCAGCAGAAGGAGACGCAGCCGGCGTCCCAGCTCACTCTCCCCGTTCACGGCGGATCCGGTTCGTGGCGTTGACGTGCTCGCGGTTCGTCCGGGTGAACTCGTGCGACCCATCCGGCCGCGCCACGAAGAAGAGGAAGGGAACGTCTGCCGGATACAGCGCGGCATCGAGGGAAGCGGCTCCCGGGGACGCGATGGGTCCCGGTGGAAGGCCGGCGTGGGTGTACGTGTTGTACGGGTCGTCCGCCACCCGGTCGATATCGGCGAACAGGAGCCGGGACTTCGGCTCGCCCAGAGCGTACTGGACCGTGGGATCGGCCTGCAGGAGCATGCCGATCTCGAGCCGGTTCGTGTACACCCCGGCGATGATCGGCCGCTCGGCTTCGACCCTCGCCTCCTCTTCCACGATGGAGGCCAGCGTGACCAGTTCCCTCTCGTCGAGGGTCAGGCTGTCAAGTCGGGCCCGCCGCTCCGGAGTCCAGTACGCCCGATAGCGCGCCACCAGCTCGGCGAGCACGTCGGCCGGCTCGAGCCCTTCGGCGAAACGATACGTCTCCGGGAAGAGGTACCCTTCGAGAGTAGGCCCAGGAACGCCCATTCGCGCCACGAAGCCCGAGTCGGAGGCCAGGCGAAGCACCGAGTCGGGATCCACTCCCGTCGCCTCCGCCACGCGAGGAGCCAGTTCCCGGAGCGTGAACCCTTCGGGCACGGTGAGTGGAAAGGTGACGACCTCTCCGGCGGCGATGACATCCAGAATCTCGCCCCAGTCCATGCCACCCGTGACCCGGTAGCGACCGGCCTTGAGCGACCCCTCGACCCCCTTGAGGCGGGCGGCGAGCGCGAACAGCCGCGGATACCGCACGAGGCCCGACTGCCGGAGCTGACGCCCGATCGAGAGCGCTCCGGCCCCCCGGGGCACCACGATCTCGATGCTCTCCCCGTCCCGGACGTGCGTCGGCGGGTCCGTGAGCACCCAGCCGACGAAACCTGCCGCCAGCAGGGCCAGAGCGACGAGGCCGGCGACTCGCTTGCCGGTCACCCGGCCTCCTCGTCGAGGAATTCCCGGAGCAGGACGGTGGCGGCAAGCATGTCGGTCAGCCCCTTCTGCCTCTTACGGCGGCGCGGAAGCTCCATCTCGCGCAGCATCTCTTCCGCCTCGTAGCTGGTCAGGCGCTCGTCCCGCTCCGCCACCGCACAGCCGGTGAGCTCCCGCAGGCGGGAGGCGAAGCGTCTGGCCTCGGCGGCCATCTCTCCCGGCGTGCCGTCCATGTGCACGGGAATACCCACCAGGACACGAGCCGGTTCGAGCTCGCCGATCAGCTGGAGAAGGGCTGGAGGGGGTTCCGAGGGAGGATCCTCGTTCCGCACGGTCGAGTGCGGCGAAGCGATGGTTCGCAGAGGGTCCGTGGCCGCGACGCCGATCCGGCGGCGCCCGTAGTCCAGCGCCACGACTCGTCCGGGTGTCGGCCTCAGAAACCCTCCAGCGCTGCATCCAAAGGCAGGCCCCGCTCGAGCCGGAGGCGAAGATGCCTGAGGAGAACCGGGGCCCCGATCACGAAGCGTACGGCCTCTCCTCCATCGGCGGGGGTGCACACGACTCCCACCACCTCCTCCGCCGCCGTTCCCAGGAGGCCCTCCAACAGGCCCTCCGAAAACGGATGGTCGGGCGAACCTTCCGCTTCCACCGGGCCCAGCCTCGACTCGACCGTGTTCCGCGCCAGGAGCTGGGCGTGGCCCCCGATCTCGCGTCGATACTCGAACGTTCCGAGGCCGCGAGCTTCCGTCACGGAGTTCACGGCGCTCCAGAAATCGTCAGCGTCGAGCTCCGCGAAGGAGAGCGTTCGCCCCAGCTCGCGCGCGAGGGACTCGCCCGCGATCCGTCCCGCCTTCCGGACGGTCTCCGCGACCGGCTCGCCGGCACGACGCGCGGCATCGGCCAGAGCGGCCAGAGACGCCGCCGGAAGCCGTATGTCGTCTCCGCTTCGGTGGTCGGTCATCAGCGCACCCATCGGATGGTGTGAATCGAGGCCAGTGAAAGTAGAGAATGCAGGGCGACGGGCAAGCGACGGCACTTTCAGGTGCGTACAGGTTATTGGCATCAGGCGTTGCACGACATCATCTTGAAGGCTCGCACCGATCCCATTCCGGAGGCAGGGACATGGACTACGACGAATACAGAGACGTGCTCGGATTCATCGCCGGTCTGACCATCGGCGCGCTGGTGGGGACGACGGCGGCACTCCTCATGGCGCCGCAGAGCGGTGCCCGGACGCGTCGCCAGATCGCCCGCAAGGCGGAAGAGTGGACCGACGTCGCGAGCGACACTCTGGAAGACGCGAGAGACGAGGCTCGTGACCTCGCCGACCGGGCGGCGCGCGAGACGCGGCGTCTCGCCAAACGGGCCCGCAGGAGCGCCGACCGAACCGGCGATAAGCTCGTCGACGCCGTCGACCGCGGCCGCGAACGTCTCCGCAGCTGAGTCCCGGCACTCGCTTCCTCTCCCCCTTCCCGGAGGCTCATGCTCGCCCAGGAGCTGATTGCGCGGAAGCGCGACGGCGACGAGCTCACACCCGATGAGTTGCGAGGCTTCCTCTCGGAGTATGCGTCCGGTGAGGTGGCCGACTACCAGATGTCCGCCTTCCTGATGGCGGTGCTGCTCAACGGGATGAGCGGTGCGGAGTTGAGCGCCCTCACGGGGAGCATCATCGAATCCGGGCAGCGTCTCGATTTTCGAGCGGACGGCGGTCCGCCCGCGGTCGACAAGCACTCGACGGGCGGAGTCGGCGACAAGGTCAGCCTGGTCCTGGCTCCCCTGCTCGCCGAGCACGGTGTGCGTGTGCCGATGATGTCCGGGCGTGGCCTCGGGCACACCGGTGGCACCGTCGACAAGCTGGAGGCGATTCCCGGCTTCCGCACCGACCTGGACCTCGAGCAGTTTCTCGCCGTTCTCTCGGACACCGGCTGTGCGATGATCCGGCAGACTCCGGAGATCGCGCCGCTCGATGGGCGTCTCTATGCCCTGCGGGATGTGACCGCCACCGTTCCGTCCATCCCGCTGATCGCGTCGAGCATCGTGTCGAAGAAGGTCGCTGAGGGAATCGAGGCGCTGGTGCTGGACGTGAAGTTCGGTTCCGGTGCGTTCATGCCCGACCGGTCCCGGGCCCTCGAGCTCGCCCGGACCCTGGTGGACCTGGCCCGGGCCGAGGGTGTGCGGGCCACCGCCCTTCTCACGGCGATGGAGCAGCCGCTCGGCCGCAGGGTGGGGAATGCTCTCGAGGTCCGGGAGGCGCTGGAGTGCCTTCGCGGCGAAGGCCCATCGGACCTCCGGGAGGTCACGGTCGCCCTCGCGACCGAAGCCGCGGTGGCCGCCCGGCGTCTCGAGGACCACGAAGTCCCGACCGTTCGACGGGAGCTCGAGCGGATCCTCGACGATGGGCGCGCGCTGGAGCGTTTCGCGCGTCTCGTGGAGCGACAGGGAGGGGACCCGGCCGTCGTACCGGAGGGCCGGGGACTTCCCGAGGCGCCGCTCCAGGTGGAATGGACCGCGCCGGTCGACGGCTTCGTCGTGCGGGCGGATGCGTACCGAATCGGAATCGCCGCCGTCGAACTGGGAGCCGGGAGGCGTCGGGTCCAGGACGAGGTGGACCCGGCCGTCGGTCTCGAGCTGTTGGCGCGAACGGGAGATCCGGTGAGGCGCGGTCAACCGATCGCGGTGGTGCACGCCCGGACCGAGGATGCCGCGGCAGCCGCCGTGCGGCGTCTCCAGGACGCCTACGAGATCGGTGAGGAGCCCGGCGAGGCGGTTCCGCTCATCGGGGAGCGCGTAGCGGATCCCCCCCCACCACCGGCTCGCTAGAAGTCGAAGTCGTCCGAGACGGGGGGAGCCATCGAGTCGGACACCGCGCCGAGGCTGTCCGGCCACGCCCGCGTGCCCAGGGGTCCATGCACGTCGCAGGGTTCGCGCGGTTCCGTCTCGGGTATGTACACCTCGGTGTAGACGGCCGAGGCCGGACACCACGGGGTGGCCAGCATCCCGGTCGTCCGGTCCACCCGCCTCTCGATCAGGCCTGCCGGCCGGGGCCAGGCGGGGGGTGGCGGACGGTCCGCGTAGAAGTACTTCAGGACGTCGGCATTCACGGGCGCCGCGTCGCGGCCGCCCTGGGCGTCATCGCGGATGCGCGCCGGCATGTCGAATCCCACCCAGGTGACGGTGACGATCTCCGGCGTGAACCCGATGAACCAGGTGTTCGTGAGCTCGTTGGTCGTCCCGGTCTTTCCGGCCACCGGGATCTCCCACGGTACGCCGAGCGAGCGGATGCGGATGCCCGAGCCGCGGTCGACCACGTCGCGCAGCATCGAGACCATGACCCAGGAAGTCCTCTCGTCGAGCACCTCCTCGCGTTCCACCGGAGCTTCCCAGAGAACCTCTCCGTCCACGTTCTCGATCCTCAGGATGGCCCGCGGGGTGACGCGAACGCCCAGGTTCGCGAAGGTCGTGTAGGCCTCGGCCATCTCCAGCGGACGCACGGAGGGCGAGCCGATCGCCATCGAGGGCACGCGGTCCACCCGTGAGTTGACGCCCATCCGGTGCGCATACTGGGCCACCGTCTCGAGGCCCACCCGGAGCCCCACCTTCACGGCCACCACGTTGATGGAGGCGGCGAGTGCATCCCGGATGGTCACCGGGCCCCGGAAATCATTGGTGAAGTTGCTCGGCGACCAGATGGAGCTGTCGGGCTGGGGGAATTCGATCGGCGTGTCGAAGATCACTTCCGAGGCGGGCATCCCGCTCTCGATCGCGGCCGTGTACACGAAGGGCTTGAACAGCGAGCCCGGCTGTCGCTGTGCCTGCGTGGCCCGGTTGAACTCGGAGTCCTCGAAATCCCGCCCGCCGATCATCGCGAGGACGTTTCCGTTGGCGGGGTCGACCGCCAGAAACATCCCCTGCAGGTACGGCATGTCGGGGCCCGCCAGGCTGTCGGCGGACCACCCTCGAGTCTCCCGGTACGTCGGCGCTTCGAAGCCCGGCTGTCCCTCGATCCAGTCGAGTTGCCGGTGAAGCGCCGAGTCGGCCACCGCCTGAAGGGCCGGATCCAGGGTCGTGTACACCCGGAGGCCGGCCTCGTAGATCTGCGTGCCGTATCGTTCGATGAGGATCCGCCGCACCCACTCCACGAAGTACGGAGCGGTCGCACCGTCCCGGGGGCCGGAGTTGACGATCAGCGGATATGCGCGAGCCGCGGCCTCCTCCTCGGGGGTGATCCTTCCCTGACTCGCCATCACGCTCAGGACGAGATTGCGGCGCGACAGGGCGCGCTCCGGGTTCAGAATCGGGTTGTAGGTCCTCGGCCGGACCGGCATGGCCGCCAGGGTGGCCGCCTCCGGCAGGTTCAGGTCGCGCGCGTCCTTGCTGAAATAGCGCTGGGCGGCGTTCTGGATCCCGAAGACGCCGTCGAAATTGATTTGATTGAGGTAGGCCTCGAGGATCTCGGTCTTCGTATACGCCTGCTCGATCGAACGGGCCACCCGCATCTCCCGGAGCTTCCTCCGCACCGAGATGTCCTGACGGTTCACGATCGATGCGAACATGTTGCCGGCCAGCTGCTGCGTGATGGTGCTTCCGCCGGCGGCGTCGTAGCCGGCGAACGCGAACTCCATCACGGCGCGCGCCGAACGCAGGTAGTCGATTCCGTGGTGCGACCAGAATCGTTTGTCCTCCACGGCCACGAAGGCGTCGATCACGTGTTGCGGGATCTGCTCGAACTGAATCGCGGTGCGTCGCTCGATCGCGAACTCGTGCAGCACGGACCCGTCCGCCCCGTAGACCCGCGTCGCCTCCTTGGGCTCGAACGCATAGATCTGGGCGATCGAGGGACATCGGTCGCAGATGTGAACCCACGTCCCCCAGGCCAGGCCTCCGACCACCGCGATGCCCGCCACCACCGCCGTGAGCAGGATCCACCACGCGCGCGGGCCGAACCGGGGGAGCCGGAATCTCTTGTTGCCTGTGCTCTCCGTCATATCTATGCTGTGCGCTTCCAGGAATCTCGATGCATCGCGATGCCATTCCTACGAACGTGGACGACGAATGTTTCTCCCCGTAAAGGAGCAGCTGGAGCGGATCCGCGACGGAGTCGCGGAAATCGTTCCAGAGCCCGAGCTGGTGGCCAAGCTGAAGCGGTCCCGCGAATCGGGGAAGCCCCTGATCGTCAAGCAGGGGTTCGATCCCACCCGTCCGGACCTGCACATCGGCCACGCCGTCTCCATCCACAAACTGCGGACGTTTCAGGATCTCGGCCACCAGGTCGTCTTCGTGATCGGCGACTTCACGGCGCTCGTGGGCGATCCGTCGGGCCAGAGCGAGGTACGGCCGATGCTGAGTCGCGAGGAGATCGAGGCAAACCTCCAGACCTACCGGGAGCAGGTGTTCGGGATCCTCGATCCGGAGCGGACCGAGATCCGGCGGAACAGCGATTGGCTCTCGCCCCTCAAGCTCGAGGACGTGCTCCGGCTGACCGGCCAGTACACGGTGGCTCGCATGCTGGAACGCGACGACTTCGCGGCGCGCTACGCCGAAGAACGTCCGATTTCCCTCGTCGAGTTCCTCTACCCGATGATGCAGGCGTACGACTCGGTGGCGCTCGAGGCGGACGTCGAGCTGGGAGGCACGGACCAGAAGTTCAACCTCCTTCTCGGGCGCACCCTGCAGGAGAAGGCGGGCCAGGAGCCACAGGTGTGCGTCCTGCTGCCTCTGCTCCGGGGCACGGACGGCGAGCGGAAGATGTCGAAGTCCTACGACAACTACGTCGGGCTCGCCATGGAGCCGGCCGAGATGTTCGGACGCACGATGTCCATCCCCGATTCGCTGCTCGCCGAGTGGATCGGGCTGGCCTCGGGCGCGGCGGGCCCGGAACGCGAGCGCTGGACCCGGACGGCCCGGGAGGATCCCCTGTCCGCCAAGCGTTGGTTGGCCGAGACCGTCACCGGCCGTTACCACGGTCTGGAGGCCGCACGCGACGCGCGCAGCGCCTTCGACCGGGTGCACCGCGAGCGGGACGTTCCCGAAGACCTGGAGACCTGTGTGCTGGCGGCCGGGCCGGAGGGAACGCTGTGGATCGGTCACGCGCTGGCTCGCTCGGGTCTGGCGAGCTCGTCTTCGGAGGCCCGGCGCCTCGTGAAACAGGGTGGCGTGCGGGTGGACGGCGAGGTGGTGCGGGACCCGGACTGTCACGTTTCCCCCGGCTCGCACGTTGTGCAAAGAGGAAAGCGGAGGTTCCTGCGACTCGTCGTGGAGGCTGCCGGGGAACCCGACAATCGCCCCTCGACAACCGACGGGAACACCGGCTCAGGTTGACACGCGTGGCGCGGGGCCTCAGCTTTTCCAACCAAGTTCAGGCAGCGTTACTTACGACGGCTCGCGATACCGTCGATGGTAAGGTTGCCGGGAGGCCGCGGACTATTGACACTGTTTCGGTGCGTCCGTAAGCTTCCCCCGCGCCGAGAGCAAGGACTGCGGGCTCGAGGCGAAGACAAAATGAAGAGAGTCTGCCTGCCAAACCTTGTATCGGACTCTCGCTTGTGAAGGTGTGGCCCCGGCGTGGGCCCATCGACGAATGCATGAGCGCACGGGCGGTGCGCTGCATATAGAATCTGTTCTGTCGTAATAGAGGCACTGGTTACGCTGTCCCTCGTCAGTTCGACGTTCCGCCGCACGAAGGGACGTATGATGGCGAACGAACGGCACGAGGCTCGACAGGAGGTCGGTTGGCACGAGGCCTTCCGGCGACCCGATTCCTCCAGCAAGGGGAGGGTCTTATCGGCTCCATCTTCGTTCGTACCCAGGAGATCCTGTGGTTCTCCAACTCAGTCGTCTCTCACTCACTGGTCGACCCGGACGCGATTAAGACGCGAAGGGCCGCGAGGGGGCTCTCGTCTCGTGGTCGCGTGGTGCGGTCGACGCTTCTCCTTAATGCCCTGAGGAGGGTGATCCATGCTTCGTGATTCGTTGAGAGGGGCTTTTCGGGCGGGCCTGGCCGCGGCCGGACTGACGCTCTTCGCGTTCAGTCCGCTATTCGGTCAGGCAAGCACTGGAAAGATCCAGGGACGTGTGACGGACGCGGGGACGGGTGCTCCGATCGCGGGAGCGCAGGTCGTCGTGGACGGAACGACCCTCGGAAATCTGACCAACGACCAGGGATTCTACTTCATCAACGAAGTGCCGGCGGGTCTGCAGAGCGTGCGGGCTCAGTTCATCGGTTACCGGCCCTTCGTGATCGAAGGTCAGCGAATCCTCGCCGGTCAAACGACGACCTTGAACTTCGAGCTGGAGCAGACGGCCGTGGAGCTCGAGGCGATCACCGTCGAGGGTGAGCGGAACCCGCTGGTTCCGCGAGACCAGACCTCGACGAAGTCGATCGTCCAGGGTGAAACGATCGATCAGCTTCCGATCGACAACACCTCGAGCATCGTGGTGCTGCAGCCTGGCGTCATCCAGACGAACCAGGGGACCACGATCCGCGGCGGTCGTGCGAACGAGGAAGCCGTGTTCATCGACGGTGTGCTGATCCGCTCGTTCGGTCAGGCGCAGGCGCAGAACGTCAACCTGCCGACGAACGCGCTCGAGCAGGTCGACGTGAACGTGGGCGCCTTCGCGGCGGAGTTCGGCGAGGCCCAGTCGGGCGTCGTCAGCTACGTGACCCGGTCGGGTGGCGCGCAGTTCACCGGCTCCCTGGAGTTCATGACCGACCAGGTGACGAATTCCTGGCGGACGAACTTCAACCGTGCGGAGCTGACGCTCGGCGGCCCGATCGTCGGTCCGCTGACGTTCTTCCTCGCGGGGACCTTCCAGGGTCAGCAGTCCAACCACACGGAAGAGGCCCCCGAGCGGTTCGTGATCAACGGCATCGACACCTGCCCGGACCTTTCGCAGTACGCGGGGATCTGCACGGCGGGACAGCCGGCGATCTTCGAGCAGGCCCGGTCCTCCAGCACGGCCGGTGCCACCGACTTCGTCGACATCCCGGCGTACGGGTTCGTGCCGTGGGACAACGCCCGGACCAATCCGTACAACTGGAGCCAGTCGGACCTGTGGACGGTCAACCTGAACTGGCAGCTGCCGCGCGGTTCGCGGATCAACTTCGCGTACACGCGGAATCGTGGTCAGGGATACGGTCGCGGCGGCTTCGCCGACCTGTTCCGGGTGGACAACTACGATGGCAACCTGAACACGCGGAACGTGTTCACGCTGGGGTGGTTCCAGACGATCACCCAGACGGCCGACCAGCAGCTCGCCCTCGACGTCCGTGCGAGCTACCAGACGGACCGGTTCACGAGCGGAACGCTCACGAACTCGTGGTGGCAGGACAACCGCGATCCGTTCCTCGGCTTCGCGTTCAGCAATCCCGAGTTCCTGATCCCGGATGACTTCAACGTCACCGGTTTCAATGCGTTCGACTTCGACGACGAGTTCCTGAACGCATACCGCTCGAACGGCGTGCCGTACGACAGCATGCGGTACTATCCGCAGCAGAATCAGCTGAGCGCGTCGCAGTCGCTGACGGGCCTGGCCGACAACCTGCGCGCGAACCCCTACGGCATGCGCACCGGATTCTCCATCAACGGATACGGCAACGCGGGTCTGCAGAAGGTCAACGAGGAGCGCCTGCAGCTGCGGGCCAGCCTCGACTGGCAGATCGGACGCTTCAACCGCGTCAAGCTCGGCGGTGAGTACATCGGCATCGACATGCTGGCGAACAACATCCCGCTGTATACGGGCGTGCCGCTTCCGGAGAAGGGCTCCCCGACACGCATCGGTGCCTTCCTGCAGGACCGTCTCGACATCGGTGACCTGGTGCTCGAGGGTGGCGTCCGGTGGGACTACCTGGATCCCGGAGCCGAGTATTCCACGGTCCCCGGGTTCGTGTTCAACGTGCCGGACAGCCTGAAGCAGGGATTCACGCGCTACGACTCGGAGACGGGCAGCTATGTGCCGCTGAACGCCTGCGGCCCGGACTCGTTCGATCCGACCGCGCCCTGCAAGTCGAACTTCATCGAGGGCACCACGAAGTCCGAGTTCAGCCCCCGGCTGGGCGCGAGCTTCCCGGTGACCCCGACGTCGACGTTCCGGCTGAGCTACGGCCGGTTCGTACAGACGCCGGCCTTCTTCACCACGAACGGTTTCGCGAGCGGCTTCGCGAACACCGCGGCGCAGACGGTCGGGTTCTTCCAGAACACGAACTTCGACCTGGTGAACGCCAACACGAACCAGATCTGGGGTCGTGACGTCGACATGCCGAGCACCCGGACCTTCGAGTTCGGATACCGGCAGTTGATCGGCCAGGACCTGGTCATCGACATCTCGGCGTTCAACAAGAAGCAGCGTTCGGCCCTCGCGGCGCGGAAGCTGCCCTTCGGCGATCCGAACCGTGAAGGCGCGACGGTCTTCCTGAACGTCATCACGAACAAGGACTGGACGGAATCGAACGGCTTCGAGGCCAAGGTCGACAAGACCTTCGGCAACCTGTCGGTGAACAGCCTGGCGTACAGCTTCATCGACGCTCGGGGCACGGGATCCGACCCGTTCACGTACACGAGCCTGATCCTGAGGGCGGTTTCGAACCTCGCGCTCCTCACCGGGGAGCCGGAGCGTCCGCCCGAGGTGCTGCTGCCGCTGGAGCAGAGCCGGGCGCACAACATCTCGCTCACGAGCAGCCTGCAGTTCCCGGTGGACTACATGGAAGGCTCGGTCGCGGGTGCGATTCTGTCGGACTTCGGGGTCTTCGCGATCCTGAGGGTGCGAAGCGGACTGCCGTTCACCAAGCTGGTGAACACGGGGAACGGCCAGATCGGTCCGCCGAGCGCCGCCGGCCTGGAAGGTCGTCCGCAGAGCTCGATCAGCAACGCCCAGACGCCGTGGACGACCTCGTTCGACATGCGGTTCTTCAAGGGCTTCCAGCTCGGTCAGAACTGGAACATCCAGGTGTTCGTGGACTGGCGGAACCCGTTCAACCTCTCGAACTACAGCACGGTCTTCCTGGAGACGGCGGGAATCGTCAACGAGCAGTTCCGCGACGCGCAGCTCCTGACGTCGCTGACGGACCCGCGCCTCGATGGCGATCCGCTGATTCGCGACTTCGACATCGCGACCGAGTCGCCGGAGACCGATTACAACAAGTTCTCGCTCATGCGAGCCGAGGAGCGGTGGGGGAACGGAGACGGGATCTTCACCGTGGAAGAGCAGGTGCGGTCGTTCGGACAGCAGTACGAGAACAACTTCGGTTCGAACGTCCGATTCGATACGTCTGATCAGCTCTTCCGGCTCGGTCTCAGAGTCGCCTTTTAAGAGGCGCTGAGGTTATAACGACGGCTAGGGGAGCGGTCACGGCCCGACCGCTCCCCGCTACCCGAAAGACCAGGAGTGGCCATGAGACTCAGCATGTTTGCACGGCTCGGCCGAAACGGCCGGAGGCTGGTCTGGGGCGGGGCGCTTACAGGGCTCCTGCTCGCGGCCGGTACGACGGCTATCGGCGACGTCTCTCCGGAGGCCAAGCGTGCCAGGAGCCAGGACGATTCGTTCTCGCTCTTCGCCGGACCGACGGCGGTGCTTACGGGCAATCAGCTGCAGTGCGGTCTGAACAACCAGGGCTATATCTGCACGGATGTGTTCGACAGCCCGACCGGCGGCGGCGGATTCTGGCCCGTTGGCTCGCCCAACGCGTACATCTTCAACACCGGCCTCCAGATCGCTGGTATCATCCAGGAGGATGGAGGCCCGTGGGCGAACGACACCACGGCGGCGTTCTTCTTCGATCCGAAGGGGACGACGCAGCACGGCTCGGCGCTCACCAACATCTACGACTCGCTCAACCCGGACGATCTGGCGAACTGGCCGCCCGAGGCTCAGATCCAGGTCGGCGATCCGCTGTTCCAGCCGATCCTGTGGGGTCGTAACGCGGCGTCGCAGCAGGACTCCTACGTGGAGTACTGGGACGGGGACCCGGCGAGGATTTCCGGCCGTGAGCACCCGCTCGGCATCAAGGTGACGCAGCGGAGCCTGGCCTGGAACTATCCGGCCGGTAACGAGTCGCTCATCTACTTCATCTACAAGTTCGAGAACGTCAGTAACACCGAAGAGTTCCGCCGCCTGAACAACACGCAGTTCTTCGGCGGTGACGATGCCCTTCCGGCGGCCGGTTACACGATCGGCGAGCTGTACGGGGCGTTCGGAACGGACATGGACGTGTCGGACGCGACCGAGAACTTCTCGACCGCGATTCTTCCGTTCGACGTGGGGATCTCGTACACGGGCGGATTCAACGCGCCCGAGTTCGCGTACACCCCGGACATCTTCTTCCCGCCGTTCTTCACGAACGCGCCGGGTCTGATCGGGATCAAGTACCTGAGGAGCCCGATCCGCCCCGGAAGCGAGCCGCCCGAGGAAGTGGGGCTGACGCTCTTTTCCGCCAACCTGAACGCGAGCTTCGGGTTCCCGGACCCGCAGAACGACAAGCAGCTGTGGCGCTACCTGTCCGGGAAGATCAACCCGTCGCAGGGGGACAACCCCTGTAACGTGGAGCCCGAGGTGGTCACCGCGGATCCGAACCTCGTCGAGCGTTCGGTCTGCTTCATCTACCAGGAAGCGGCGGACACCCGTTTCTATCAGTCTTCGGGCCCGTTCCAGCTCAGCCCGGAGGACGAGCCGGCGACGATCGTGGTGGCCTACATCGCGGCGGCGACGGTACAGACCCTTCCGGACGGTACGACGAGCGGCCTCACCGTGAACGCGGACGCGAACTCGAATCCGCCGGGTGACCCGTCGTTCCACCCGGGGTTCACGAGCGCGCGGGGCTGCACTCCCGAAGCCGTGGCCGGAAACGACCTCACCGGGTGCACGGACGTGCGCACGGCGAACCCGGTGAAGCCGATCGAGAAGGGCGCCGGCTGGTATCAGTATGTCGGTGCCGATCCGGCGGGCCGGTTGGCCGGATTCCTCGAAGCGCCGGACAACAAGCTGGACCAGTTCTCGGTCGAAGTGGTGCCGAACAGCCTGCTCGGTCGTGCGCTGGTGGCGCAGTCGATCTTCGATTCGAGCTTCCTGCTCGGGTTCGCGCCGGACGCGCCGGCGTTCTACCTGGTGCCGGGTGACAGCAACGTGACGGTGATCTGGGAGGAGAGCCCGACCGAGGAGCTGGGCGACCCCTTCTACCAGGTGGCGAGCGACGAAACGAGCCCCCTGTATAACCCGAACTACCGCGAGTTCGACGTCGAGGGCTACCGCGTGTGGCGGGGCGGCGATCCGGGTGCTCTCAGCCTGATCGCGCAGTTCGACAAGTCGGGCACCACGTTCTTCGACTACACGTGCGAGACGGTCGCGCCCGACCAGGATGTCGGCGTGACGCGGGAAGGCACTCCGGTCGTCGGCTTCGTGGCCGGTGAGACGTGTCCGTTCGCGCCGGGTGCGGGCGGCACGTTCCTCGCGAGCCCGATCAACAGCTCGGACCTCCTGTTCAACAACGGCGTGGACGGGGGTCTGCCGGGCACGGGTGTGGCGCGGTCGGCCGATCTGTCGGCCATTCCGCTCAGCCTGACGGTTCCGGGGATCAACGAAGCCGGAGGCCCGTCCTCACCGCTGACGGACACGGGCATTCCGTTCTTCTACGTGGACCTCGAGGTGACGAACAACTTCACCTACTTCTACTCGGTGACGGCGTTCGACATCAACTCGCAGGCGTCGGGCCCGCCCTCGCTGAGGTCGGCCCGCGTGTCGCAGTCCACGGTGCCGCGAGAGGACGCTCCGAACCTGGTCGGTGCGGAGCTCCAGGTGGCCCTGTCGGGCGACGACGGCACGCCGCTGGATCCGGGCGCGCCGATGCCGACGGTGGATCCGGAGGACGGCACGTGGTCGGGTCCGATGCCGCCGACGAACCGGATCGAACTGTCGTTCGCGCCGCTGCTGCCGCGGCTCCTGCCGCAGCTGCAGCTCCAGGTGACGATCGACTCGATCACGACGGTGTTCGATCCCGGCTCCGACGAGGAGACGCCGACGGCGCTGTGCCCGCTGGGCGGGAGCAGCTTCGCGGTGTGCGAGAAGGTGTGGATGAGCTACACCGACATCGACGGCAACCCGCAGACGATCCTGGGCGAGGCCAGCGTGCAGTGGTGGGGCGCGTTCGGTACGTCGCCCTCGATCACGGCGAACTGGGTGTCGGTGACGGTGCCGTTCGACCAGGAGGCGCTCGACCAGTTCGGGATCCCGGAGGGCTCGGGGCTCGCGACGGCGGACGCGACGATGGTCGAGGCGATGAACTACAGCTCGGCCGAGGGCCCGCAGAACCGTCGTAGCGGCGGTTCGAGCATGGTCACGCGACTCCGGCACGGCGGTTCGCGGTGGTTCGACGGGGAGAACGAGACGACTCCGGACCCGACGCGCTTCATGCGGGTGGGGCACCTGGAGGGCGTGGACACGATCTTCGCGCCGGTCGCCTATACGCCGTTCGATGCCGCTTCAATAGCGGCCGGGATCGGACCGCAGGGACCTCCGGGAAGTCAGATCGATTTCGAGAAGCAGTGTCACGACCGAGCCAACGCGCTGTACGGCCGTCAGGCGGACGTGCAGGTGACGTGGGGCGAGGGCGGCACGGTGACGGTGCGCGACATCACCCACAACGTGGACGTGCCGCACACCGGATTCCCGGACGCGACGTACGGGTTCATCTCGGACGCGAACGGGAACGGCGTGATCGACTGGCAGGACTTCAACGCCATGCCGCGTGTGTACGATCAGATCAACGACGAGTCGATCTTCGGCGGCGGTGACTGCAACGCGTTCGACGGGGGTGATCTGCAGACGAACATCCCCGCGGCGATTCCGATGCAGCCGACGGCGACGCTGAGCACGGTGCACATCGCGGACTTCGAGTACGCGTGGGCCGATCCGGCCAACGGGGCCGCGACCTGGACCGGTACGGGCCAGGGCTTCGGCATGTACATCAGCGGTCAGCGCTTCATCTTCCAGATGGCCGCGCTGCCGCCGGCGGGCACGGTGTGGACGCTGCGCAGCTACTCGGGCGCGATCAACTCGAACGCGGCGACGTTCGACAGCGACGATCCGAGCGGCTACGCCTACAACCCGACGGCCACCAACCGCAGTGAAGGCCGGCCGGTGCTGATTCCGGGCCTGGTGTTCAACTGGCTGGTGGAGGAGGCCACGAACTTCGGCGGCGAGACGGACCTCACGCTGGTCCACACGGTGCCGGATCCGTACCTGGCCACGAGCCAGTACGATCTGAGCCCGACGACCAAGCAGCTGATGTTCGTGAACCTGCCCGAGCAGGCCACGATCCGGATCTACACCCTGACGGGCGTCCTGGTGGACATCGTCAACCATGACGATCCGACGGGTGGCGGCCGGGCCGTGTGGAACATCCGCAACCGCAACAACCAGTTCGTTGCGAGCGGCGTGTACTTCTTCCATGTCGTGACGCCCAACGGCGACGATCATGTCGGCAAGTTCACGATCGTGAACTTCGCGGGGCAGAACTGACGAGAACCGGACCCGTGGGGGGCTTCGGCTCCCCACGGGAATTGACCAGCTCCTTTAGGAGGTTTTCATGCGGCTAATCAGTCGAGCGGTAACCGCCCTCTTTATGGTGGTTGCCCTGCCGGGACTGCTCTGGGCGCAGGTAACGACGGAGACGGACCCGGACAATCCTGTCCAGATCCCCAGCGACAACACCGCGTACGGGGGTTCGTCGGCCGAGTTCCTGCAGTTCGGTTCCGG
>NZ_JBZQEK010000063.1:0-38452 GCF_058719085.1 Candidatus Benthicola sp. | reverse complement strand
GCCACCTCACCGCGCTCGAGGACCACGTGGTCGATCGAGCGCTCGGTGAGGCAGCGGCTCATGGCCAGTCCGGCGTGGCCAGCTCCGAGTATGACGGTCGTCGTACGCATGACAGATCCCGATTCCGAGCGGAGCTCAGTTGACCTCGACCGAGACGTGGGTCGGGTTGGTGATGACGTCGTATACGGCCGACCGCTTCTGAGATTGGGCGACGAGCGCCTCGATCTCCTGCTGCGTCGCGTCCGCATCGATCTCGTAGCGAACCTTGATGCCGCTGAAGCCGTTCCGGACGTCCGGGTCGATCCCGAGGATCCCCTGGATGTCCATCCCGCCCTCCAGCGTGGCCTTCACGGAGCGGAGCTGGATCTCCCGGTTCTGGGCTACCGCCGCGATCCCGGCCGAGAGGCAGCCCGCCAGTCCTGCCAGCACGAGCTCCACTGGCGTCGCTCCATTGTCCTCCGAAGCGAAAATCTCCGGGTGGTCCGTGTCATAGGCGTAGGCCGTGCGGTGCGACTGCTCCTCGCCGAGACCGAAGAAACGTTCGATCGTGGAGCGGCTGTGCGTGCCGTTCACCCACTCGCAAGTGGCCCGCCAGGTGAACTGCGCGGCTTCCGGCATCGCCGTCAGGGCCTCACGGGCCTCGAGCAGGGCTCCGACGTTGACGCCGTTGTCGACCGGTGCGGTCATCGTGCTCATGTCTTCCTCCTCGTCTCTGCGTCCTCCCGGACGCGACTGTTGTGATCGCTACCCGCGGCCGGCTTCGACCTGACCGCTTCATCGACGGATGCGACAAAGGAGGGAGGCAGCGGACACCGGCCGGTGCGGAACGCCCGATGGAGAGGACGCGGCGCTCGCCGGGGCCGCAGCATGGGCGTACTGTATGACATCATCCGTGGACCCCAGCCTTCGGAGCCATCGCATGACCTCGCGCAGCCGACATGTCCCGCTCGCCCTCGTCGCCCTGCTTCTCTTCTCCGCGCCGGTTCTCGCCCAGGAAGAGGTCGCGCCCGTTCCCGTGAGCATCGGGGAGACGTACGCGGATTCGCTCGGGTCCGAGGACGTCCACTTGTACGAGGTGTTCCTCGAGTCCGGTCAGTTCGTGATCGGGGACGTGGACCAGGTGACGGTCGATGTCGTGGTTACGGTCAAGGATCCGACCGGAGAGGAGGTCGGCGAGTTCGACATCCCGGCCCGCGGACCGGAGGCGTTCCAGTTCGCCACCGACACGACCGGGGCGTACACGATCGAGGTGGCGCCGTTCGAGAAGGCGACCGGACGCTACGTGTTCGCGCTCGAGCGGGTGGAGCCCGAGGCCACCACCCCGGAAGGCAAGGTCGACCAGCTGATGACGCGCTACGGGGAGGAGACCCCGGGTGTCGTCGTGGCCATCGTCCAGGACGGAGCGCTCTCGTTCGCTCGTGCGTATGGGATGGCGGACCTCACCTGGGACATCCCGATGACCCTGGACACGAGGAACAACATCGGCTCGACCTCCAAGCAGTTCACCGCGTTCGCCATCCTCCTGCTGGCCCAGCGGGGTGAGCTTTCCCTGGACGACGATGTCCGGGACTACATCGGGGAGCTGCCGGACTTCGGAGACACGATCACGATCCGGAACCTCCTCACCCATACCTCGGGATACCGGGAGTTCCTGAACGCCATCGGGATGACCGGCCGCAGACTGGACGAAGGGGACTACATCGACCGGGACGAGATCATCGCGATGGTGCAGCGCCAGCCCGAGCTCCAGAATGCTCCGGGCGCCGAATGGAACTACAACAACACGGCCTTCGCGCTGGCGGCCATGATCGTTCAGCGCGTGGGCGGAGAGCCGTTCCCGGACTGGATGCGGGAGAACGTGTTTCTGCCGCTCGGAATGGGGGACACCTTCGTCCGCCCGCACCGGCTGGCCATCATCCCGCACAGCTCGCGGGGCTACGGAGAGGCCGAGGACGGTGGGTACAGGGAGCTCATCGACCTGGGCGGTGCCATGGGGGCGGGTGGGATCTACACCACCGTGGCCGACCTCGCGCGTTGGATGAGCAACCTCCAGACCGGCGCCTATGGCGGATACGAGATCATCGAACAGATGACGACGCCGTACGTCCTCACCAGCGGGGACACGACGTCGTACGGGCTCGGGCTCTTCGTGGGCGAGTTCCGGGGACGGAAGCGGATCCAGCACGGGGGGGCGGATGCGGCGCACCGGTCGCACTTCTCCTTCTATCCCGAGCTCGGTACCGGGGTGCTGGTGCACAGCAACTACGCCGGCTTCGATGGCTCCTCTCCAGCCGCCATCACGGAGGCTTTCCTGGGCGACGCCCTGTTGACCGAGGAGGAGATGGAGCAGGTGGCCGAGGCCGAGGCGGAGGCTGAGCCCACCGAGTTCGATCCCGCGGCGTGGGACCCCGAGCGGTTCGACGAGTACGCGGGCCGGTACGCCCTGGAGGAGGCGCCCGGCTTCGTGCTCACCTTCTCGCGGCGCGCCGACAGCCTGTTCACCCAGGCCACGGGGCAGGAAGAGGTCCGGATCTACGCGACCTCCGATTCGACGTTCGAGCTCCGGGTCGTGGACGCGAGCGTCACCTTCCACCGCGACGAGGACGGAGAGGTGTCCTCGCTGACCCTTCACCAGAACGGGGATCATCCCGCCCGGCGGCTCGAGGCCGAGCCGTGGGAGCCCGGACCGGAGGAGCTGGCGGCCTACGAGGGCCGGTATTTCAGCGCCGAGATGGAGTCCTTCTTCACGGCCGTGGTGGAGGACAGCGTCCTGGTCCTGAAACACCGGCGGCTCGAGGACATCGATCTCACGCCCGGTGAAGAGGACCGCTTCACGGCCGGCTTTCCGCTGGCCGAGGTCGTATTCCTCCGTTCGGAGGACGGGGAGGTGACGGGCTTCGAGGCGTCGAACGGCCGAACGAGAGACGTGTGGTTCGAGAAGCAGGAGTGACGGCCGATCGTCGCCGCCTGACGAAGCCGGACAGCGGGCGTACGGCTCCGAGCCTGCCGCTGTCCCTGCTGCGCAAGGCGTCCGACCGCCTGCAGATCATCTGCGCCATCCTGTTCCTGACCCTCTGCATCACCTGGCTGGGTTCGAACTGGGTGGAGGGACAGCTCGCGGGCGAATTCACGGATCCGCTGCAATACGGTCCGGGCCTCATGATGATGATCTCCTCCGGGCTCGTGCTGTGGCTCGTCCGGAGCGGCCGACTGACACCGCGAACGGTCGTGGTCGTGGGGCTGGCGTTCCAGGTGGTGGTGAGCTGGTGCATCCCGCTGTCCCACTACTACGGGGCGTTTCGCGGTCTTCCAGTGCAGCTCGTCACGAGCGACCTGGTCGGACTCTCGAGCGTCGCGGTCTGGATCCTGTTCTTCGCGGTCGTGTTTCCGTCCCGTCCCAGCCGTGCGCTGGTCGCGCTGACGCTCTCCGGCGCGGCGGTCCCGGCGACGATCGCCCTCCTCGTGCGTGCCGGCGACATTCCCCCTCTGGGGACCGGGCGGTTCGTCGGCGTCTTCGTCATACCCTACGTCTTCGTCGTGCTGTTCTCGTACATCGCGGCGCGGATCATCTACGGGCTCGGCCGCGACATCCTGAGGGCTGAGCAGATCGGCAGCTACCGGCTCGAGGAGCTGCTCGGTCGCGGAGGAATGGGCGAGGTCTGGAAGGCGAGTCACGAGCTGCTGGCGCGTCCGGCCGCCATCAAGCTCATTCGGTCCGACGTGCTGGACCTCGAGCCCGGCGGGCTGGAGGTGGCGATCGGACGGTTCGAGCGCGAGGCGCAGGCGACGGCATCCCTCGAGTCACCGCACACGGTACAGCTGTACGACTTCGGGGTGAGCGACGAGGGGTCCTTCTACTACGTGATGGAGCTACTCGACGGAATCGACCTGGAATCGCTCGTCGAGAGGTTCGGCGCCCTTCCCGCCGAACGAGTCGTCTACGTGCTTCAGCAGGCGTGCCACTCGCTCACGGAGGCGCACCGTCGCGGATTGATCCATCGGGACCTGAAGCCTGCCAACCTCTTCCTGTGCCAGCGGGCGTTCGAGCCCGACTTCCTGAAGGTGCTCGATTTCGGGCT
The DNA here is from genome assembly GCF_058719085.1 of Candidatus Benthicola sp. Classification (NCBI taxonomy): domain Bacteria; kingdom Pseudomonadati; phylum Gemmatimonadota; class Gemmatimonadia; order Candidatus Palauibacterales; family Candidatus Palauibacteraceae; genus Candidatus Benthicola; species Candidatus Benthicola sp. Next base: position 34,373 of record NZ_JBZQEK010000063.1, on the reverse strand, counting down.
CGTCCGGAGGTCCGCCATCGACGTCAACGAGGAGGATCCGCTCACCCGGACCGGGCTGCTGGCCGGGACCCCGAGCTACATGGCGCCCGAGATGGCCATGGGGGACCAGGGCATGGACGCACGGGCCGACCTCTACGCGCTTGGCTGCGTCGCCTACAAGCTCCTCACCGGCCGACGGGTGTTCGAAGAGCCGAACGTGGTGGCCACCATCTTCGCGCACGTGAACAAGACTCCGCTGGCGCCGAGCGAGGCGGCCGAGCTGCCGGTTCCGCCCGAGTTGGACGAGATCCTGCTGGCGTGTCTGGCAAAGCGTCCCGAGGACCGGCCGGGCACTGCGGCGGAGCTTTCACGCCGGTTGTCGGAGGTGCAGTTGCCGAGGCCGTGGACGCGCGACCGGGCCCGACGCTGGTGGGCGTTGCATATGCCTTCGGCGAGCGGTGAGGCCGGAGGCAGCCTGCCCGATCACGAGAGCGTCTCGTCCGGTCCGGCCCGGACTTGAGAGTCGTCCCGCCAGTCGCAAGGACCGGGTACCGGCAGTAAGTTCAACGCGCCTCCCCGGCCAGGAGATGCTCTCATGAAGCTCCCGTCGATCGAGCAGCTGTTCCGAGCGAGTCGAGCCGCCGCCGGCCGCTTTCCCTTCGTACTCCTTTCCGGTGCGGTTGCGGCCGCGACCGGAGTGCTCATGCCCGACTCGTCGATCGACGAGGAGATTCTGCAGGGGATCCTCTACGTGGCGACCCTCGGCATCCCTCTCTTCCTGACGATCGATCTGGTCGCCGAGCGCCGAAGCGCCACGGCGCGGTCCCTGTGGATCGCGCGGGTGGTCGTCCTCGCGGTCCTGGCCGGGATCTACATCGCGCGACCCACCTGGTCCGACCCGGTTCAGGTGTTCCGATACGTGCAGCTCTCGGTGGCGGCGCATCTGCTCGTGGCGGTGGCGCCGTACGCCTCGGTCCGCGAGTGGAACGGGTTCTGGCAGTACAACCGAACCCTTCTCCTCCGGTTCCTGCTCGGCGCGATCTTCTCGGTCGTACTCTACTTCGGGCTTTCCATCGCGCTTCTGGCCATCGACAACCTCCTCGGAGTGGAGGTGGAGCCGGAGACCTACTTCCGGCTGTGGTGCGTGATCGCCTTCCTGTTCAACACCTGGTTCTTCCTCGCGGGAGTGCCCGAAGGTCTCGAGGCCCTGGAGCGCCGCACGGAGTATCCTCCGGTGCTCAAGGTGTTCGCGCAGTACATCCTGAGCCCTCTGGTCGCCGTCTATCTGTTGATCCTGACCGTCTACCTCGGGCGCATCCTGGTCACTCGAGTATGGCCGAGCGGGTGGATCGGATACCTGGTGTCCAGCGTCGCCGCCGCCGGCATCCTCTCTCTGCTGCTGCTGTACCCGATCGCCGAGAGGGAGGAGAACGCCTGGGTCCGACACTACGCGAGGTGGTTCTTCGTCGGGCTGATCCCCGCGAACGCGATGCTTCTCCTCGCGATCTGGAAACGGATCCAGCAGTACGCGGTCACCGAGCCGCGCTACTTCCTGGTGGTACTGTCCCTGTGGCTGGGGGGCATCTCTCTCTACTACGCGATCACCCGCAGCCGGAACATCAAGGTGATCCCCGCCAGCCTCGTGGTCCTGGCCCTGGTGACCTTCGCCGGGCCGTGGAGCGCCTACGCCGTGTCGGAGCGCAGCCAGACCCACCGGCTCGAGGGAATTTTGGTCCGGAACGGCATGCTGGCGGAGGGGCGAGTGCAGCTTCCCGGTGCGGATGTCGCGTTCGAGGATCGCCGGGAGATCGGAGCCGTGCTGAGATATCTGGCCCGGACGCACGGCACCGGATCGATCGAGAACTGGTTCCCCGAGGGACGGCTGGCCGAGGTGGATACGCTGGCCCCGGTTTCTCGCTCGAGCGAGCGGCGCACGGCGGACGCGCGCGCCGCCCTGATCGCCTCGGAGCTCGGGGTCGAGTACGTGGGTTCCTGGGCTCCGGGCCGCGGCGAGGACTTCCGCTTCACCCCCGAGCCCGGCGGACGGCCCCTCAGGATCACGGGCCTGGACTACGCGATCCGGAACCGGGACTTCGCCCGGGACACCGTGCGCTTCGAGGACCCGGCGATCGAGTTCTCCTGGGACCCGGTCCGAATGACGATCGAGATGCGGGTCGATGGAGACGCGGCGCTCGTGGTTTCGATGAAGGCGGTGCTCGAAGAGGCGATCGAAGCGGCGCGCCGACAGGCGGCCGAGGGGCCCCTCCCGGCCGAGATCCTCACCGTCGAGGCCCGTGACGCCGGCCATCGACTCGTGTTCGCGGTCACCGAGATGGGCGGCGAGATCGAGCGCGCGCCCACCGGGGAGGGGGGCGCCTCCGCCGAGGGCGGGATCCCGGAGGCCGGGATGTATCGGATCAACACCCTGTACGCGGACGCCTACTTCACTCTCGCCCCGGAGTGACCGGCAGGATCCCCCAACGCTGCAGGAACGAGCCCACCTCTGCCCACGGACGGGGGCAGTCGTTGTGACCGCAGTCCAGCAGGAGGAGCTCACCGTTCGTCGCGGCTGCGGCGAGCCTTCTGCCATGCGCAGACGGAATCAGGCGATCCGCGGTCCCGTGGATTACCAGGACCGGACCCTCGAAGTCCCGGATCACGGACAGGACGTCGAACGGGTCGCGAACCAGAGGCCCGAACAACCCGTAGCGTCGCGCCAGCGTCCGGACGCTCGTGAAGGATGACTCCAGCACGAGCGCGGAAGCGGCTCTCTGGCGGGCCAGTGCGGCGACCGCGCCTCCACCCACCGAGCGGCCGTAGAGCACGGCCCGTTCGCCATCGATGTCCGGCCTCGCGGTGACCTCATCGAACGCGGACGCCATGGTGCGGCCGATGGTTGCCTCGGACGGCGCGCCGCCGGAGCGGCCGTAGCCCGGATACTCCACCAGGAGCACGGCCAGCCCTTGCCTTCGGAGTGGATCGAACGCCTCGACCCAGTCGTCGATGAGCTCGCCGTTCCCGTGCGCAAAGACGAGGAGAGGAGCGGGGTGATCCGGGGAAGCCGGAGCCGGAAGCGGGGACAGGAGCCAGGCCTCGACGTCGCCGTCCGGGCCCACCCACAGCCCCTCCACGTCGTCCCGGCCTTCCGCCGGAGAGCGCTCGGCCGCCGCCGGCCTCGGGAAAAGCGCCGCCCGCTGGAGGGCGTAGAGGAGGCCGAGGTACCCCGCGCCGAGAAGCGCGGCGATCGCCAGGATCCTCAACACGGCGTTCCCTGATCCGCGCGACTCACCCCCGCCTCACGAAGCCCCGGCGTCCCGGGTGGAGCGATACGGAAGACCTGTTGCATCTGTGCAACACCTGGTGGCCGCGTTCGGACCCCACGGTCTCGAGAGTATCGCATGCGTGGCCCTATCTGTCTGTATGGCAACATGTTAGTGCTGCGTCTCCAGCGTCCCGGGGCCTCCCCGGATTCCGGTGCGATTCTGGCACGGTCATGGGGCCGAGTCCGTCAGGATCCTAACGAGTGGAGGTCCGAATTGTCGAAAGTGCTGATCGTGCGTCACGGAGCCGGTCGCGGTCGAATTCCTCAGTACCTGCAGCCCGCGATCGACCAACTGCGGATCGAGACGCCCGGAATCGGATCCCGACTGCAGGTCTACGAGACGGGCGACCCTCCGCCCGATCTGAGCTCGGTTTCCGCGGTCGTCTTCCTGCTCGGTGATCCGCTCGAAGAGCTGTACCCCGACTGTCACGCCGATGCCATGCAGGTATACGAGAAGGCCCGGATGCTCGGGCTTGCGGTGATCAACCCGCCGACCGTTCTCGCTCGGTACCGGAAGCGGGACCAGGCGGCGAGCTGGTCCGCCCTCGGGCTTCCTACGCCTCCGGCTCGCGCCTACGACAGCTTCGTGGGTCTGCAGTCGATCCTGGACACTGCTGAGTTTCCGCTGCTGCTGCGGGCCGACGCCGATCACTGCATGGCCGACATCGTGCGGGTCGAGAGTCGAAGGCAGGCGAGACGGCTGGGGCCCTCGGACGTCCCGATGCCCGGGATCGCCACGCCCTGGATCGACGTCCGGCGTGGTTACCCGACCGAGGGACCGGATCGGATCTGGGGCCGTCTGTTCCACAAGATGCGCGTCTATGTGTGGGGCGACGAGGTCATTCCCGACAGTCTGTACTTCAGCCGCGAGCCCACGGTATCGCTCGGGGCCTCGATGTTCACCCGGGTCTGGAAGCACGAGAAGTTCGGGCGTGAGTACCTCCGTTTCCGTCTTCTTCGGCGGCTGTGGCATCGCCACGTACACAGGCGTTGCTGGGTCCCCGAAATCTACGAGCGCGAGCACGAGTTCTGCTTCGGCACGGTCCAGCATGCGGACGTGTTTCGACGGGCCGCCGCCGCGCTCGGACTCGGCTTCGTCGCCTTCGACTATTCGACTCTCGCGGACGGCACCCCGGTCCTGTGGGAAGCCAATCCGTACCCGGATATCGGACGCCTCGACAAGTGCGTGAAGGGGATCCCGCGACGGAAGAGCGATCTCGCCGCGATTCAGCTCCGTGGCCTCGGACGGTTTTTCTGGAATCTCGCGGTCATCCCGACAATCGACGAGAGGCGATTCCGGGTGCCCGCTCTCCCGGCCGGGCCGCACCGCGCGAGACGCGTCGTCGCCGGCCGCTGAGGAGAACGAGCGTCACCCGCCGAAGCCCCCGGACTGCCAGATGGCGAGGGAGTCCATCGTGGTTCCGACGGCCCAGTGGAGCAGGGCGCCGAACACCCAGCTCCGCGTCTTGAGGGCCACGTACCCGAGGGCGAGACCGGCCGGAATGGCCATGAACACTTCGATCGGCGGCTTGCCGACGTGCACGAGGGCGTACGGGATCACCATGATGAACAGGCTCAGGTACCCGAACCGCGGGTAGAGGCCGAACGTCATGAATCCGCGGAAGAATCCCTCCACGCCGAAGAACTGTACCCCGTAGGCGACCTCCCACAAGATGAAGTGCGTCCAGCCGAGAGACGCCTGGTCGTACATGGGGTACTTCGCCTGAAACGCGGGGGCATAGCTCGCGGCCACCAGGACCGGGACCATGACCAGGAACATCAGCAGGTACAGCCAGGCATGCCGGGTGACCCCGCGGAGGCGATAGCCGAAATCGGCCGGACGGTCTCCGATCCACAGCACGATCACCAGCAGGGGCAGCAGAATGCGAACGACGAGGCTGGAGAGGCCCCAGTAGAGATAGGGGAGGGTCGGGTAGTACTCGTAGCCGGCTTCGACACCGATCCAGCTTCCGACCGCGGGCAGGTGCGCCCGCAGGAAGTTCGGGCGGCCCCAGATCGCGAACACGACGAGAAGCACGGCCGAAGTCAGGAGCACTTTCAGGGCCCGGCGGTCCTCCGGCCGACGCCACAGCTCCGTCGCATCCCGCCACAGGTCGGAGGCGAGCGCGCGCGGTTCGGCGAGGAGGTGCTTCCACGGTCCCGAGCCCGAATCGTTCATGCGCCCAACCTACGAGCCCGCCTTTCGGCCGCGCCACGGCTCGGATTGACTTGCCACCCCGTATCGCTCATATTTTTTCGCCGGAAATATCGATGTACGGGAGTCGCAGCGCGGTAATGAAATAGCAACACAGCGGTTGGCTCTGGGGGACCCGTTGGACGGGGTCGCCCATTTTTTTGTGGCGGGTGCCACGAAACCCTGCGCGGGGGACCACCGCGCGACAGTGTCAATCAGTCGGGTGGTACGGATCGTCCGGACTCCGACCTTGGCAACACAACACTTCAGGAGCAGGGCAGATGCGTACCAAGGGAACGGTCAAGTGGTTCAGCGACGAAAAGGGCTACGGCTTCATCACGATGGAAGAGGGCGGCAAGGATTGCTTCGTGCACCATTCGGCCATCCAGGCCGAGGGTTTCCGGTCTCTCAAGGAAGGTGATGTCGTCGAGTTCGAAGTCGTGCAGGGTCAGAAGGGCCCGGCGGCGGAGAACGTGACCGTCGTCACCTGATCCCGACCACAGCCCCGAAGCTGCGCGGGCCGTCTCGCTTGGCGAGGCGGCCCGCTTCTTCATCCGGGGTGGGCCGGTTTGACGGACGTCAGCGCCTGCCACCCACCCGACGCCACAGGCGCCCGAGGCCTCGTCGCAGCCGGCTACGCACGCGCCTGAGACCATTCGAGGGATCGGCGGACCCGTCGATCGTCAGATCGTAGCGAGAACTGTCCGGTATCGGATCGTCGAGCGGCACGCCATGCACTTCCCGAATCAGGTCATGCGACTCCATGGCGTACGTTTCCGGAATCTCACCGCCCCAAAGGGCGGAGCGCGCCTTCCGCATCGCCTCGAGGAATTCGCGTCCGGGTGAAGAGCGATAGGAATCCGGAGACAGCAGCGCCATGCCTCCCCGTTCCAGGGCATACAGCCTTCGGTAGAGGGATCCGCGCTCGCCGGTCGAGGCCTCGGCGGCGATCGGCTCCAGGCCGGAAAGCGCATCGATCACCGCCTTCAGGCCATCCGCCCGCACGTAGAACTCCCCGACCGGGCTCTCGAAGCCTTCCGGCAGGAGGTCATGGTTCCAGCGGTAGCGCCACGGTCCCACTTCGTCGGGCAGGAACGAGACGCACCACCGGTACCGTCCCGCGTACTCGGCCGAACGGCGGTGAACCGCGCCCGTGGGCGACTCGAAGACCCAGTGGACCGAACGGCTTTCCGCCGGTCCGGTGAGCATCCAGGTGTCCCTGATGTCGGCCTCGAAGGGAGCGCCGAGGGGCAGCGGCCGGGCCGAAGCGAGCGTCCGGAGCTCGAGGGAAGCTCCTCGCGGCCTCAGGATGGCCGGTGCCGGACGCCACTCCGCGCCATCGTTTGCCGTGGTTTCCCGGACCTCGATGAACGGAAGGTCGTATCCGGGAGCGGACTCGAAGGTGACCGCCCATTCCCCTCCCGGTTCCGCCACGGCCGGGATCTGACAGGAGCGACCGTGCTCCAGAAACAGATCGAACGCCGCGGTCTGCTCTTCCGTCGGACTGCTCCAATCGAGCTGCAGTTTCGGGCGAAGCTCCGGGTTCCACGAGTCGCCGGCCTCGCCGGAGTACAGGTTGAAGAGGCACCCCGGCGTGTCTTCGATCGCGTCCGCCAGCTTCAGGAGAAAGAGAAGGGGCTGGCCGCCTCGGATGCGATCCTCCGCGTAGGTCGCCAGCGCATCGGACTCGAAGGTCAGCCGATCGTCTCCGGGTTGCCACAGGGCATCGGCCAGCGCCTGCACATCCGTGTCCGCACCCGGGCCCTGCGACGCGAACCCGCACCCGGGAAGTCCCCACTCCTGCTCGCCGAATGCGGCGTCCATCCACCAGACTTCCCCGGCCCGCGGCACGCTGACGTTGTTCCCGTCCACGCCTCCTCCACCGGGGTTCCAGTCCCGCCGGACGGCGAACAGGTAGAGCCGGAGCGGCCGCGCCGGCCCCTCCTCCACTCGAAGTCGCAGCCTGCAGGCGTGCACGCGGCAGTCCCGCGGCAGGTCGATGTCCGCCCAGCGTTGGAGCGCCCGGAAAAGCTCGACCTCGGCATACTTGGGCCGCTTGAACCGCCCGGCTCGACCGAGCCGCACGTGGATCTGTGTGGCCTGGTTCCAGGCCCAGATGTATCCGCCATCCAGGAAGCCGCGGATGTCGTTGTCCGACAGGCCGTCGTAGGTCGGCCCGTTCACGAAGGTGGATCGATGCACGGTCGGCGCCGCCGTCGCGCCGTTCGGGCCGAACCGGGTCAGTCGGAGGGTGCCCCGCACGGCCGGACGAAGGTCGTCCGGAAGGCTCCGAACGACCTCTCCATCACCCTGTTCCGTCCCCCCTGCGGACGTCGTCTCGTCAACCAATGCAGTGCTCCGGTTTCGGGCCGCGCGATACGCGAACGTTGGATGAGAGCAAGGTTCGTTCCCATCGGCCCGATTCTACGGGCCTCTCGGTCATCGTCCCGCCGGGGTGATCGGGTAGGGTCCGACCGGGCCGCAGCTCGGCGCAACCGCTGCAAACGTTGCCGGGCCTCCCGCGAAATAGTCGTAGATCGCCCTCGCGGCCTGGGCGATCGTACGCTCCCTGCGGTACGTCGTCCGGTGCAGGGTGTTCACGTACACGGCGAGGGCGACGTGCCCGTGCCCGTCCGGGAGGGTGATGATCCCGACGTCGTTCACGGCGCCGGCCATCGTTCCCGTCTTGTGGGCCACCGGCGTGCCACGTGGAAGCAGGCCGCGGATGCGCCGGGGGCCGGACCGGCTCTCGAGCATCGCTTCGAGCAGCCGCTCTCGCGAGGCCGAAGTCAGGCCGGCCCCTTCCCAGAGCTCTGCCAGCAGCTCCGCCGTCGCCTCCGGCGTCGCGGTGTCCCGCGGATCGGTTCCGTACTCGATGCGGGCCCGGTGCCGGACGGAGTCGGGAAGGGCGTCCCGAAGGCGAAAGTGAGAATACCGGTACAGCTCGGTCTCGGGGATCGAGTCGGGAATGCCCACCAGGTCGGCGAACGTCCGCGCCTCCGAGCGGTCGACGTCCATCTCCTCGATCCCGAGCGCCCGCAGTCGAAGGGTCACCTCCGCCGGTCCGCCGGCCATTCCGAGGATCACGTCGGTGGCCGTGTTGTCCGAGACCTCGATCATCAGGCGGAACAGACTGTCGACCGTGACCGTCACGGGACGGCCACCGGACCAGGACGCGAGGGGGCTGTTTCCGGGGCGGAAGTCCGTGATGGGGAGGCGGAGCCGCTCGTCCATCGAAACCTCCCCGCGGTCCACCCGGTGAAGGAACTCGAGGGCCATCGGGAGCTTCGATACGCTCGCCATCGGGAAGCGGCGGGTTCCATGGACGGACGCGCGAGCCCCGGATTCTATGTGGATGGCCGCGATTCCGATGTCGTTTCCGACGCGCCGGGCGATGCGCTCCAGCTCGGTCACCAGGGAATCGGACACCGCGCATTCCGTCCACGCGCTCCGGGCGAGAGACTGCGCGGCGGCAACGGACGGCCCCGTGGCGCACAGTACCGCGACCGACACGAGCCAGGACACTGGGTGTGCCCGTCTCGAGAGGGCACGGGCGCGGGGCGGCAAGCGGCTCCGGCTCAGCGGTCGTCCTCCCCGGTGTCCGTACTCTTTGAGTACAGGTGCACGTCCCGCTGCGGGAAGGGAATCGTCACGCCCTCCGCGTCGAACCGCTGCTTGACGGCCTCGGTCACGTCCCAGTAGACGGTCCAGTAGTCCTCGGTCCTGCACCAGGGCCGGCAGATGAAGTTCACGGAAGAATCGCCCAGCTCGAACACCCGGACGACGGGCTCCGGGTCGTCCAGGACCAGCTCGTGATCCGCGAGAACCTCCTCCATGATGCGCTGTGCCCTCGGAATGTCGTCTCCGTACCCGATACCGAACTTCAGGTCGACGCGCCGGGTCCTCTGCGCGGTCACGTTGGTGATCACGTCGCCCCACACCTTGTTGTTGGGCACGATGATCACCTGGTTGTCGAACGTGTTGATCACCGTGGACACGAGGTTCACCGCCTCGACCTTTCCGGTCACGCCACCGGCCGTCACCACGTCGCCCACGTCGAACGGGTGGTAGAACATGATCATCATCCCGGCCGCGAAGTTCGACAGGGTGTCCTGCAGCGCGAAGCCGAGCACGAAGCCGGCGATGCCCAGCCCGGCGAGCATCGGTCCCACGTCGACGCCGATCATCGAGAGGGCGATCAGGAATCCGATCAACCACACCAGCTTCGAGGCCGTACCGGTGAAGAGACGGCGCAGGAGCTCGGTGGTGGTCAGCTTCGATGCGCCGAGGATCCTCCCCACCAGCCGTCGGCTCAGCCGGGCAAGGAGGCCGAAGAGCGCGAGGACGAACACGACGCCGACCGTCTTCACCAGAAGGCGACCCGCGTTGGTGTCCACCCAGTCCCGGATTGCCATCCATCGTTCCTCGAGCAGCCCGCTCACCACCTCCGGGTTCAGCGCCTCCGTGCCGAGGCCGCCGGTGGACTCGAGCAGGACCCTCTTGTAGCGGGCGGTCTCCGCTCCGCGCCGATCCAGTTCCCTGACCATCGCCTGAAGAGTTGCCGTCGTTCCTCGCAGCTTCTCGTCGAGAGCGTTCAGCTCCGCGCGAATCTGAATCGTGTCAGCCCCCGCCACCTTCGCCAGGTCTCGCAGACGCGATCGCTGGTCCATGGCCAGCTGGATCCTCGCGGACGTGGTGGCGGCCCGTTCCGCGATCATCGTGTCAAAGGTCTCCAGGTCCGGACCCAGGTCGAGGCCCACGACGTCCGCCCATTCGACGTCGTCATTGGCCATCGCGAGAAGCTCGTCCAGCTTCCCGTTCAGGTCGCTGAGCTGCACCTCGAGACCGAACAGCTCGGAGGGGGGTGCGGCCGGCCGCTCGATCCGGAGCGCGCGAATTCGCTGATCCAGGCGCCGGCCGTAGTCGCGCATGAACTCGACTTCCCGAGCCAGGGCCTCACGGATCACGCCGGTCGCCTCGGGACTCTCCGAGCCCGCCTCCCGGGCTCGGATCGTCGCCTCGACCGCCCGTGCCAGGAGGCCGTGATGCTCCTTCCAGCGGCGGCGGATCTGGTCCTCGAAGAGCTCGCGGTCTTCGCCTTCCGCCACTTCGAGCTGATCTCGAAGGAAGCTGATTCGCGCCTCGACTTCGACGATCTCCTCCACCAGACCCGCGATCGTGTCGGCGGGCGTCGCAGAGCTGTCCTGGGCCGCGAGGGGAGCGGCCACCATCATGCAAAGCAGCGCGGCGCTCGCGACGTTGAAAAGAGCACTCCGCATGCGTGTCATCGCGACTTCTCCTGAAAGCATCGTCCTCGGGTCCGGTGGTGTCGACGGCGTGGATTCTGGTCTACGGAGTGATCGCGCACAACCGAGCGGGTGGCGAGGAGGGGCTACGGCCTATCCGGGGTCTGGATCCTCAGGAGGGACTCCATGCACGCGGCGAAGGCCGCATGGATCCGTTCCGCTTGATCCGACGAGTGCCGGAGCCGGCTCAGGGCATGCTGGTTCGCCCGACGGATGAACGGGTACGGGTTGGCCTCCCAGATCATCAGCTCTCCGCCCGGCACGTGCGCGCAGTCGAAGCCGACGAATCCCAGGCCGAGCGCGTCGGCGGCTTTCCGATAGACGTCCGCCCGCTCGACGGGATTCCGGCGGAATTCCTGCTCCGCCTGCAGAGCGGACTGCAGCGTTCGGTCCTTCCTGAGCCACCGGGCTGCCCGTCGGCCGGGTCTTCCCAGCGATCGGAGCCGGGTCCATCGCTTCCGGAACCGTTCGTATACGGACGTGTTCTCGGCGACGATCCATTCACGGGAAAAGTAGAGACTTTCGGGTACGCACTCGTCTCCGATCACCAGCACTCGCTTCTTGTGATACAACCGGGACCAGATGTCCCTCCGGTCCTCGCCGGCCCGGGTGTCGGTGAGCGGCGTCACGACGGCCCCGCCGGGGAAACCGTCGATTCGTGTGGCGGACAGCTCGCGACGGCTTCGCACGATCTGGAGGCTTCTCTGAGAGAAGCTGAAGTTCGCCCGGATCAGGACGGGCAGGCCCAGTCGGGCGACGCAGCGCTCGAGGTCGCCCTCCTCACGGATGATGCAGGCGGGCGGTGACGGGATGCCGACGTTCGAGAAGCGCTCGGCCTGGTAGACCTTTCCGTAGCTCTCCAGCCGTGATGGCGGGTTCAGCAGCCGGATTCCGCGCTTCGCGGCCTCCTCTTCGAGTCGCTTCGCTTCGGCCAGGCACTCCGGATAAAGCTGAAGGGGATCGGCGAGCCAGAACATCACGGCGGCGATGCCTTCGAGCGAAGCCTCGCCGTTTCCGGTCTCGTGCAGGCGGATTCGATCGTGGAGATCGGGCCGCTCGACATTCAGCCATTCGAGGAAATGGTCGCCGTAGTCGACCATCCGTCCTCTTCCGGGTCCGTGCCGGACGATGAGCACCTGGTTGGACAAAGGAGCTCCTTTGCGGCAACCTCGAGGTGGACTCTGGCAAAACCAGGTTACGTGAACCAGAACGGAGAGTGCACCATGTCCGCCGCCCGCACAACCGATCGACGGTGGCCGATCGCAGCCCGCGCGGCCGGGGAACCGCCGTCAGCCGCCTGGAGCCCCCGATGAAGGACGCCCCATGTGGTGCGTGATTCCGGTCGCCGGCCGGGCGACGCGACTCGCCGCCCTCACCGGAGGTCAGCCGAAGGCCCTGCTGCCGCTCGGCGGCCGTTCGCTCATCGAGCACCTGCTGGACCGGCTCGGTCCCCGGGTGACCGACGCCTGCCTGGTCTGCTCTCCCGGCAATCGCATCACGCTCGAGACCCATCTCGGCGGATCCTGCGGTCCCATCCGTCTTCACTACGAGGTACAGCCACGACCCCTCGGGGTCGCCGACGCGGTCGGTCACGCCATGCTCCGCGTCGATGGAGCGTTTCTGGTGGTGATGGGGGACTGCTACTTCGACTCGAGCCTCGCCGAACTTCCTGAACGGTGGTCGGAGGCGGGAACGGAAGGGGCGGTGTTGACCGAGCTTGCGGACGAGGCAGGGGGACAGCCGATGGGGCTCGTCGAAGCGCCCGCTGGGCGGGTGCGCAAGATCTACAAGGCGCCCTGGGCCGGCCAGACGGAGTGGCGGGTGTCCGGGGCCTTCCTGTTTCCCGAGTCGTTTCCCGAGGCGCTGACCGGGGTCTCCGCGACCGGGTCCGGTGAGCTCGAGCTCGAGGACGTGGTGACCCGTCTCATGGAAGGTGGAGCGACGTTCGCCGCCATTCCGTACGGCGGGTGGCGCAGGAACATCAACACTCCGGAGGACCTCGCGGCGGTGCGTGCCCGACTCGCCGGCGACTGAGCCGGCTCCTCCGGGTGTCAGCTACCTTCACGCCTCCGTATCCGCTTCTTCAACTCTTCGAGCGACGGACCGGTGGCGCAACCCGGAGGATCGGGTCGCACCGGCTCCGGCGGGGACGGCCTGCCCGGGGTGCACGGCGGCTTCGGGAACCGATACGGCCTCCGGCGGTCCCTCGGCGCGCGTGCCCGATTGCTCTTCGCCATGGTCTCTTGCCTCCGGCTCCAGAAACTTGCTGCCGATCGACATTCACCCCCGGAATATACACGCCGATCCGGAGTCCGGTTCGCGGCGAGCCCGCTCGGGATTAGATTCAGCATGTCTGCCGGCCCCCCGGCCCTGAACCTTGAGTCCGTATGGGATCGATCGCCTCTCCAGCGGAGCGCAGCGGAATCTCTTGAACGCGCGATACAGGCCGAGCGCACTCGACCGGATCCTCCGGCTGTTCGCCGACGTGCGGACCGGCGAGGGGGCGAGCGTCGTCCTCCTGGCCGTGAACGTGTTCGTCCTCCTCACCGCGTACTCGATGATGAAGCCGCTACGCTCCAGCTTCGCCCTCACCGATATCGGACCCGAGTTCACGACCTATCTGTCGGCGGGGATGGCCTTCGTGCTGATACCGGTGATTGCGGGATACGGCAAGCTGGCCGACCGCTTTCCGCGCCGGAAGCTGATCAACGTCGTCACCCTGATCTTTGCCGCGTGCTGCGTGGCGTTCTTCCTCGCCGGATCGACCGGGCTCAAGATCGGGGTCGCCTTCTTCATCTGGATCGGGATCTTCAGCGTGATGATCATCGCCCAGTTCTGGGGGTTCGCGAACGACCTGTATACGAACGATGAAGGGGAGCGGCTGTTTCCGATCGTCGCGGTCGGCGCCGCGGCGGGCGCCGCTGCCGGGTCGGCCATCGCCGGAGCGACGATCGAGCCCTTCGGCCTGTACGTCCCGATCCTGTTCGCGGGAGGGCTGCTGGTGCTCAGCCTTCTGCTGACGAACTGGGTCGACCGTCGGGAGCGGATGCGCACGGAGTCGACCGTGGACCCGAGCCGCAGCACCGCCATGGCGCCTGCGGCGACCGGCGAATTCCGGATGGACACGGGGGAGTTCAAGAACCTGAGGGAGGCGCTGAAGGAGGCCCTCGAGCGGGAAGCCCGGGGCGAAAGCCCATACGGGGAATACGCGGACGCGGGTGGCTCGGACACGGGCGAGGGGCCGGACCGTGAAGCGCCGGGAGCCGACGCTGCCGCGGTTCCGGCGCGCGGCGCCTTCAGGCTGGTGTTCCAGACCCGGTATCTGCTCTACGTCGCCGTCCTCATTCTGCTCCTGAACTGGGTCAACACCAACGGTCAGAACCTCCTGTACTTCCTGATCTCCGACACGGCAGGGCAAGCCGTGCAGTCGGGAGCCGCGGGAGGCCTCAGCGTCGGGGAGTACATCGGCACCTTCTACGCGAACTTCGAGAAGTGGGTCAACATCCTGGTGCTCGTGATCCAGCTCTTCCTCGTGTCGCGGGTCATCAAGTATCTCGGTGTGCACGTGGGGCTCATGGTGCTGCCCGTGATCGCGCTTGGATCGTACGCCCTGATCGCTCTGTACCCCGTCCTGTCCTACGTGCGGTGGGCGAAGACGGCGGAGAACGCCACCGACTACTCGTTGCAGAACACGGTGCAGAACGCCCTCTTCCTGCCGACGACGCGGGAGCAGAAGTACAAGGCCAAGCAGGTCACGGACGCGTTCTCGAAACGGGCCGGAGACACGCTCGCGGCGCTCACGGTCTTCGTGGTGGTCAACTTCGCGGGGACGAACATCCGGGCCTTCGCTCTCCTCAACATCGGGCTGGTGCTCGTATGGCTGGCCGTGGCCTGGCGGATCGGACGCGAGTACCGGGAGCTGGTGCGCTCCGGACGGCCGCCGTCGTGACCGGAATCGAGGCAGAATGATGGATGTGCACCGTTTCACCTCGATCGGCCGTCCGATCGATCGGGCCTACGCCACCAACCGGGCGATCGCGGGCCTGACGCTCCTGGTGGCGATCGCGGGATTCGCGGTCCGTCGGTGGATGGGAAGCGCCCCGCTGACCGCGTTCGGGTGGAGCCTGCTCGCCGCGGCCGGCTTCTTCCTGGCGTGGGCCGTCGCGCGGGAGCTGGACCCCGATCACGATCTGTCGGCGTTCGCCGCGGCGGTCCTGAGCCTCCCGGCGGCGGCGCTGCTCGGAACGGCGGACGTGGCGGGGGTGGTGCTGGTGCTGCTCCTGCTTCGGGTGGTGAACCGGACGGTCGGGCCCGCGGCGCGTCCGCTCGATACGCTGGGGATCCTGGCCTTCGTGGCGATCGCTGCCTGGAGAGGACACCAGGCGCTCGCCGCCATCTCGGTCGCCGCCCTGGTCCTGGACTCGGTGCTCCGGCCGCCGCACCGCCTCCACCTCGCCGCCGCCGGCGCCTCGCTCGGGCTCCTGGCCGTCGGCCTGGACCGGGTCGCGGCGGACCCGGTTTCCCTGACGTCGATTCCGCTTGGCGTCTGGCTGGCGCTGGCGGCCGTCCTTCCGTTCCTGGCCGTCATCCGGGGGTCGGGGCGTCCCCGGAGCCTGCCGGACACCGGGGGAGAGCCGCTGTCGGGGAGGCGGGTGCGGGCGGCGCAGTGGATCGGACTCGCCTGCCTCGTGGCCACGGTCCTGATGGAGGGACGGACCGGGCTGGCCGCCCTGTCCCCGGTATGGGCCGCCCTCGCGGGCACCGGGCTCTACTTTTCGATCGGCGCCCCCACCAGGTTGCCCCACTCGGTCCAGGACCCGTCGTAGTTGCGGACGCGGTCGAAGCCCAGAAGGTGGGTGAGCACGAACCAGGTGTGGCTCGAACGCTCGCCGATGCGGCAGTACGCGATCACCTCTTCCGAGGGATCCAGTCCGATCTCTTCGACGTACAGGGCGCGAAGCTCATCGGCTGACCGGAAGGTGCCGTCCTCGTTCGCCGCCCGCTTCCAGGGCACGCTCGCCGCCCCGGGAATGTGACCGCCGCGGAGGGCTCCTTCCTGCGGATAGTCGGCCATGTGCAGCAGCTCACCCGTATACTCCTGCGGTGAACGGACATCCACCAGCCTTCCACCGCGATCGTAGTGCCGGAACACCTGATCCCGGAAGGCGCGAACGGGCGCGTCCTCGCGATCGACGACCGGGTAGTTCGTCCGCTCCCGCTCGGGCACATCGGTCGTCATCCGGCGCCCCTCCGCCATCCACTTCGCCCGTCCGCCGTCCATCAGGCGCGTGTCCGGGTGACCGAACAGGGTGAATACCCATAGGGCGTAAGCGGCCCACCAGTTGAAGTTGTCGCCGTAGAAGACGACGGTGTGGTCACGCGAGATCCCCTTCGCGGACATGAGCTCTGCGAAACGCCCTGGAGAGAGATAGTCCCGGATCAGCGGATCGTTGAGGTCCGCGTGCCAGTCGACCTTCACGGCGCCGGGGATGTGGCCGGTCTCGTACAGGAGAACGTCCTCGTCGGATTCGACGACGACCACGTTCGGATCGTCCAGGTGCCGCTCGACCCAGTCCGTGGACACGAGCTTCTCGGGATGGGCGAACTCCTGGAACCGGGGGGACGGATCCTGGGCGACCGGCATGGCGTACTCCTTGTTCCTGAACGGGTGATCGTGTACTTGACTTCGTGGCCTTCAGGCCACCGTCTACACCGCTCCCAGGATAACGATTCCTTCGAACGGAAGGTGCCGGGCACGATGCCGATGCCGGACAGGCTGCAGTCGATCGTCGACCAGTTCGCCGCCGCTCCCCGCGAGCTGCGCGTGCAGGCGCTGCTGGAGTATTCTCGCAAGGTTCCGCCGCTTCCCGACCGCCTGACGGACGACCGCGCCCGGATGGAGCAGGTGCACGAGTGCCAGACGCCGTTCTTCCTCGCGACCGAGGTGGACGAAGAGGGAACGGTCCACCTCTTCTTCGACTGCCCGCCCGAGGCCCCGACGGTCCGCGGATTCGCCGGCATCCTGCGCGAGGGCCTGGAGGGGGAGCCGTGGGAGAACGTCGTGAACGTGCCGCCTGCCTTCTATTCCGGCATGGGGCTGCAGGAGGTGGTTTCGGCACTCCGCCTGCGCGGAATGGGCGCCATCCTGGCCCGGCTGAAGCGACAGGTCCTCGAGCAGACCGCGGAACAGACGAACGAACGGACAGACAAGGAGAACGCTTCGCATGCGTAGAAGGACAAAGGTTCTGCTGGCGCTCGCGGTGCTGATCATCGGGATCCAGTTCGTACCGGTGCAGCGGGACAATCCGCCGGTGACCGCCGCCCTCACGCCCCCGGCGGAGGTGCAGGAGATCCTCGAGACGTCCTGCTACGACTGCCACTCGAACCTCACCCGGTGGCCGTGGTACAGCCGCGTCGCTCCCGTGTCCTGGCTGATCCGGGACGACGTCTCGGAGGGAAGGGACGAGCTCAACTTCTCCGAATGGGGCGAGTACACGGCCCGGCGTCAGAATCACAAGCTGGAGGAGGTCGAGGAGCTCGTCACGGAGAAGAAGATGCCGCTGAAGATCTACCTGCCGCTGCACCCCGAAGCCCGGCTCACGGAGTCGGAGGCGGAGACGCTGATCAAGTGGTCCCGGGCCAAGCGGGCGATCCTCGAGGTGGGAGCGGGTCCGCCCGATGGGGAATCCCGGAGTGACGAGGCGGAGCCGGAGGAGTAAGCCTCCGGCCCCGCAGACCGCGCCGGGCGTTCACGTCGTGAGCGTCAGGGCCCTTCCGACCGGGCCCGTTTCGCGTCGAGGCTGAAGGGTCCCGCTCCCCAGGCGGCGAAGAACAGGAAGACGAACGAGAACAGCATGGCCAGTTCGCCCCCGTTCTCCCACCACCAGGGTCCTCCCCCGGCGACGTGCATCCAGAAGTAGGCCACCGCCATCTGGCCGGAGAGGACGAAGGCGACGGGCCGGGTGAACAGGCCGATCACGATCAGCAGGCCGCCGAACGTCTCCAGGACGCCGGCGACGCCGAACCTCGACATCAGCTCCGCGGCCTGTCCTTCGCCGCCGAAGCCGCCCAGCCAGCCGAACAGCTTCGGAAGGCCGTGCGTCATGAAGGCGAGGCCCACCACGATTCGCAGCACTCCCCACGTCAGATCCCGGTACCGGCTTCGCACTTCGTCCATCGAATCTCCTCTCGTTCGTGTGTTCGTTCCGCTTCGTCCGTGTCCGCGCCACGGGCCTGTTTCGGCAGCCGCGCCGTCACGCCTCCGTTTCACCCGTCATGTAACGCCGGGAGGGATCGCCGGTTCCCGAAGGTCGACGTCCCGCAGCCCCGGAGCGCGCTCGTCCGGCCGCGCCCGCGGCTGTAGGTTCACGGCGCCATGAAGCCGCTTCACCGCCTGTCCATACCCGGGGCTCGCCCACCGCGAGCCGTGTCTCGAGCCGCCTCCGCCGGGCGGGTGGCCGGGCTCATCACCCTGGTCGCCGTGGCCGTGGCCGGCTGCCGCGTGGAGGCGCCGGAGCGCGCCGAGGCCGAGGCGCGGGCCCGGGACACGGGCTACCGCGGCATCCTGATGACCGAAGCGGGTCCACGTCCCGACTTCGTGCTCACGGACATGTACGGAGAGCCCTTCGACTTTCGCGCGGAGACGGAGGGGAAGCTCGCCCTGCTGTTCTTCGGGTACACCTACTGCCCGGACATCTGCCCCGTGCACATGGCGAGCCTCGCGGCGGTGAAGAAGGACCTCCCGGTCGGCGACCAGAGGCGCATGCAGGTCATCTTCGTGACGGCGGATCCGCGGCGGGACACCCCGGAGCGGCTGCGCGAGTGGCTGTCCAACTTCGACCCTGACTTCGTCGGGCTGCGCGGCTCGGAAGCGCAGGTGGACAGCCTCATGGTGAGCCTGATGCTGCCGGCGGCGATCCGCGACACCGCATCGGGCCCCGACTACGTCGTCGGACACGCCTCGCAAGTGATCGCCTTCCCGCCGGGGCAGGATTTCCGCGTGATCTACCCGTTCGGGACCCGGCAGGCGGACTGGCAGCACGACCTGCAGATGTTGCTGAATCCATGACCGGTCTGCAGTGGTGGTGCTCCGCCCAGACGGCCGCGTGGACCTGGACGCCGAGGCCGTTCCCGGGCGTGTGGATCCTGGTCGCCCTTCTGGTGGCGCTCTACCTCGGGATGCGTCGGGCTTCCGCCGGGGCGGAGGCTCCGGCGGACGGCCCGGAGCGGAGGCGCGGCGTGTACTGGGCCCTCGGGACGCTGGTCCTGTGGGCGGCGCTCGACTGGCCGATCGGCGGCCTGGCGGGCTACCTGGCCTCGGCCCACATGCTCCAGTACCTGTTCGTGGGCCTCCTCGCTCCGCCGCTCCTTCTTCTCGGGGTTCCGGCCGGCGCCTGGCGGCGTCTCGAGAGCCGGCGGGGAGCGACTCGCGTTCTCCGGGTGCTCACCCACCCGCTGATCGCCCTCGCCCTTTTCCAGGCCGTCATCTACTACACCCACCTGCCGTCGGTCGTCGACGGCCTGATGCCGACCCCGGCCGGCTCGTTCGTGATCGACCTCCTGTGGCTGGCCGGGGGACTGGTGTTCTGGTGGCCCGTCGTGGCCCCGGTGCCGGACCGGACGCGGTTCACCTATCCGCTGAAGATGGGCTACCTGTTCGTGAACACGGTGCTCAACACCATGCCGTACGCGTTCCTCACCTTCGGGGAGCTGCCGTTCTACGGAGTGTACGAGCTGGCCCCGCCGGTGGGGCTCCTCGGGCCCCGTGAGGATCAGCAGGTGGCAGGGCTTCTGATGAAGGTCGGCGGGGGCATCATCCTGTGGACCGCGGTCACGATCCAGTTCTTCGTCTGGTGGGGCCGGGAGGGAGAGCTCGAGGGACCGGCGCCCTCCCACTGAGGGGGCGCCGACGGTCGTTCGGCCCGCGGCGCCGTCCCGGCACGGGGGACGTGAGTCGTCAGTTCGCTTTCGCCGTGTAGCCCACCCGATCCACCGCTTCCACCAGGTCGTCCAGCCGGTAGTCCTCGCCCCGCACGGTCGCCCGCCCCGGATCGAGATTCACTTCCGCTTCCGCCACTCCGTCCACGCCCTCGAGCGCCTTCTTGACTCGCCCCACGCAGTGCTCGCAGCTCATGCCCTCGATGGTGAGCTCAACCGTTCCCATATCCGCTCCCGTTCAGGTCGTGAATCGCCTCGGAAGGCTCATAGTAGTGGAATCCACCGGAGGCGTGAACCCGCAGCCGGGTCTCGGCTCAGCCGGCGAACACGGATTCGAGCCTGCGCTGCAGCTCGTCCCGGACGCTCCGGAACGCCTCCAGCACTTCGGTCCCGGATCCGGAGGCGGCCGCCGGATCGGGCAGCGCCCAGTGGACCCGCAGCGCGTCGCCCAGCCACACGGGGCAGTTCTCCTCCGCGCAGAGGGTGATCACGCAGTCGACGCCCGCCTCGTCGAACGCGTCGAAGCCCTTCGACCGTTGACCGGACGCGTCGATCCCCATCTCGTCGAGGACCTGAACCGCCTGCGGACGCACGCGGGTCGGCTCCGAGCCGGCGGAGGAAACGCGGACCCCGGCCGGCGCGAGCGCCCGCCCGATTCCCTCGGCCATCTGGCTGCGCGCGCTGTTCGCCACGCACAGGAAGAGGAGGTGACGGGGAGCGAGAGCCCGAAGGAGCGCCGCCTCGACGAGCCACCGGGGCGGAATCCCGGAGTCATCATACATGCGGCAGGCCCAAGACGGGGAGACCGCGGCATCGCCCTCGATGTCCTTCCCCTCCACCCGGACGGTCGGAGAGCCGGGGAAGAGCAGCTCCGCGGCTTCGCCGGCGTCTCGGACGGTCGTCACCTTCACCTCGGAGGACGGGCTGAGGCGCGAGGTCACGTCCCGGACGAGCGCGACCGTCGGCTCCGCGTGGGGGCACGCCGGCGTCACGAATACCTCGATCCGGGGGCTCACGGCGATTCTCCGCCGGGACGGACTCCCGCCGGGGCGGCGCAGCTGCTCACCGAGGCCATCCCGGCCTCGGCTTCGGGGAAGTACTTCCGCCGCCAGGCCAGGGCCACGTTCACCAGCGCGATCAACACCGGGACCTCGACCAGCGGGCCGATCACGGCGGCGAAGGCGGCGCCGTGCGCGATCCCGAAGGTGGCGACCGCCACCGCGATCGCCAGCTCGAAGTTGTTGGACGCGGCGGTGAACGAGAGCGTGGCGGTCTGCGGATAATCGGCCCCGACCCGCCGGCTCATGAAGAAGGTGATGGTGAACATGGCGACGAAGTAGATCAGAAGCGGAAGGGCGACCCGCAGAACGCCCATCGGCTGGCCGACGATCGCACGCCCCTGGATGGAGAACATCACCACGATCGTGAACAGCAGGGCCACCAGGGTGATGGGGCTGATCTTCGGGACGAAGCGCTCGTGGTACCAGGTCCTGTCCCGTAGGCGCACGAGGATGAACCGGGTCAGGAAGCCGGCGATGAAGGGGATCCCGAGATAGATGAACACGCTCTCCGCGATCTCCCGCATGGTGATGTCCACCGCGGCTCCCTCGAGGCCGAGCCAGGCGGGAAGCACCGTGATGAACACGTACGCGTAGACGCTGAAGAACAGGACCTGGAAGATCGAGTTGAAGGCCACCAGGCCGGCCGCGTACTCGGGGTCGCCTTCCGCCAGGTCGTTCCACACGATCACCATGGCGATGCAGCGCGCCAGCCCGATCAGGATCACCCCGACCATCAGCTCCGGATAGCCGCGCAGGAACAGGACGGCGAGCCCGAACATGAGGACCGGGCCGATGATCCAGTTCTGAACCAGCGACAGGCCGAGCACCTTTCCGTTGCGGAACACGTCGCCGAGCTCCTCGTACCGGACCTTGGCGAGCGGCGGGTACATCATGAGGATCAGGCCGACCGCGATCGGCAGGGAGGTCGTGCCGACCTGCGTGGCCTCGTTCAGGGCGTGGATGGGCTCCGGCCACAGGTAGCCGATCAGGACCCCGACGCCCATGGCGGCGAAGATCCACACCGTCAGGTATCGATCGAGGAACGACAGCCGGTGGCTGACGCTCTCGCCCGCCTGACCGGGCGTCCCCGGATTTCGGGTGGTCATGGCGCTCTCCCTTCGGCGCGCTGCGCCGCTCCGACCTCTTCCGCTCCGCACCCGGCGGGCTCGCCGCACCGCTCCTCGCGCATGGCGGCCAGCTCGGGGCCGACCGCCGGCACCTCGATGGTGGGCAGGAGCTTCTCGAGGGCCGACAGCAGCGCCGCGTGGGCCGGGTCCGACGGCTCCGCCAGCCGGTAATAGACCCACTGTCCCTCGCGGCGGCTCTGCACCAGTCCGGCATGGGCCAGATAGCGAAGATGGCGGGACGCCGCCGACTGGGAGACCTCCAGGAAACGCTCGACCTCGCAGACGCACAGGTCGCCGTGCTGCATCAGCAGGGCCACGATCTGGAGTCGGAGCTCTTCGGACAGGGCCTTGAAGCGACGTGCCGTATCCACCCTGCGCTGACCGTTCGAAGTTCATGCGTACCCGCTTACCCGGGTATGCTCGTCGCGCTATCGTACGCGCCCGGTCCCGAAAGGGCAACACCGCGGGCGGGAGCCTTGCCGGGGCCGGTCCGCGAGCTATTCTGGAGCAACCCTCGGCAAGGAGGTCACATGGCGTCGAAGTTGTTTCCCCGCAACGAAGGCACGGTCGATCGCGCGCTTCGCGTGATCGTGGGGCTCGTGCTGATCAGCCTCGTGTTCATCGGTCCGAAGACCCCGTGGGGCTGGCTCGGCCTCGTGCCCCTGGTCACGGGGCTGGCGGGCACCTGCCCGGCGTACACGATCTTCGGGATGCGGACCTGCGCTCCGAAGGAAGGCTGACCGGCCGAAGCGAACGGAGGGGCCCGGGGACCCGCGGGCTCAGGAGCGGGGCGTCGCGACCCGCCGCACGGCGGCGCGCCAGACGAATCCGGCGGCGATCAGGCCGACCCCGACGACCCAGATGCCCGTCTCGACCGTGAACGCGAGTCCGAGGCAGCCGATCAGTCCGGCCATGGACACCCAGCGCGGATACCGGCGGGATTCGGGCGGGAGCCTGAGGGCGGCGAGGTTGGTGAGCGCGTAGTAGACGAGGACGGTGAACGCGCTGAACGACCAGGTCGTTTTCACGTCCCCGATCATCACGAGCCCGGCGACCAGCAGGCCGGTGGCCACCACGGCCGCGGTCGGCGATCCTCGCTCCGGATCGACGCGAGCGAGTCCCCCGGGCACGTCACCGCGGCGCGCCATCGCGAGCAGCACCCTCGACAGCCCGAGCACCAGGTTCAGCAGCACCCCGAGCATCGCCGTGATCGCCCCGGCGGCGAGCACCTTCGCCAGCACCGGTCCCCCGAACGACCGGGCCGCGCCTTCGAGCGGGGCGGCCGTGGCGGCGGTGATCTCCGCGAGGCGGGCCGGACCGACCGAGCCCAGGGCCACGAAGCCGACGCTCACGTACAGCGCCGCCGATACGAGGAGCGTCACGATCACCGCCCGCGGTATCGTGCGCGCCGGCTCCCGGACCTCCTCCCCGAGGGTGGCGATGCGGCCGTACCCCGTGTACGCCACGAACATCAGGGCCGTTGCCTCGAGCAGCGGCGGCACGCCGCCGTTCGCGATCCCCGCCCACACTCCGCCCAGGTTCGTGCCCGCCCCCTCGACCGCGGCCCCGAGCCCGACGCCCACGAACAGAACGAGGGTGAGGAGGGTGGCGCTCACGATCCAGGCGTTGGCGCGGTTCGAGCGGGACATGCCGCCCGCCACCAGCGTCGTGATGAGCAGTACGGCGGCGACGCCGAGGGCGATGCGCGCAGCGGGACCGGTAAAGCCGGCCGCATCGAGCAGGTATCCGGACAGTCCGAGCGCCGCCGTGGCCGCCGACGCCGACTTGGCGCTCATGAAGGTCCAGCCGGCGGTGAAGCCGAGCGCCGGGCTCAGATATCGATGCCCGTACTCGTAGGTTCCGCCGCTGACCGGATGCGCGGCGGCCAGCTGGGCGCTGGAGAGTCCGTTGCAGGTGGCCAGCAGCCCGGCGAGGACGATGGCCGGCAGCACCGATGGGCCTGCCACGCCCCCGGCGATCCCGATGGCGACGAAGGCTCCCGTCCCGACGATCGAGCCCAGTCCGAGGAGCACCGCCCCCGGCAGCCCGACCACGCGGACGAGGCGTACGGTCATCGGCCCGGGCGACGGAGCAGGGCCCGGCAGCCGGCGATCGCGCCCCCGGCGAAGCTGGCGGCCCGGTTGGCCTGGGCCGCGCCGTCGCCCGCCCCGACGAGGTCCGGACCGGTCAGCACGGCCCCGGTCCAGTCTCCGGTGTGCCAGGCGGCGGGGGGCTGCAGGTCGGGAAGGGAAGCCAGCTCCGGGTGGGGCCACGGGGAGACGTACAGGTACGGCTCCCCGAATTCGGCGTCACCGGGTGTCATCCCCACTCCGATCGACCGGTCGTCCGCGGGGTCCCCCGGGCGCGTCGACGCCTCATCCGCGGCCGTGTCGATGAGCACCGCGATGTCGAAGTGGTGCGGCCAGCATCGAACCGCCGAGGCGCCCTCCTCCGCCGCCGCGACCTCCTCGAGCAGCAGGTATCCGTCGTGGAACCAACGCTCGAGCTCCGCCAGCTCCGGAGGACTCGGGTCGAACGTCGCGCCGCGGCCGACCCGGTGACCGGGGATGTCGGGGGCCGAAAGCCGAAACGTCCCGGCGTCGTCGTCGATCCGCTTCTCGAGCTCCGCCACCAGCCACCGTGCGGCCTGGTCCAGCGTACGGCCCTGCAGCTCGAAGGGATCGGACGTGGTGGGTCCGGGCCCGAAGAGCCGGTACGAAAGCGGGCTCGGCTCGAGTCCGAGGCGGAGGCCCGACCCGTCCGCGGCGGGCTCCGACAGGAAGGCGCGTCTCTCCGGGCTCCAGGTCAGGGCGGAGTGGCTGTCGTCCGGCCGCTTCGCCACGAAGGCATCGCCGAACGCCGCCAGGAGCTGCACGGCCCAGTGCAGCTGGAGGCGCGCGTCGACCAGCGCCTCCGGCGGCGGATCGCCGAGGCGGATCCACCGACTCGCGAACCGGCTTCGGCTGTCCTCGTCCATGGTGAGCGGGCTCATGGCGGTCACCTCCCGTGCAGCGTCTCCCGGTCCCTGCCCGGAACCACTTCCCAGTATTCAACGGGCGGCCCGGGTCGCGCCATATGTGAAACGCGGGCGCCGGAATTCCGCCTCCTGTGGTGCGGACGCCACAATCGCATATTTTGGAGCGGAGGTCCCGGCCGAATGCGCCGCGGGACCGTACCTGGAACCCAGCGAACGGCAGACCATGCTCCTGCACGATCTCCGGACCGTACGACGCGCGGTGACGCGCGCCGGCGCCGCGTGCCTCCTCGCGCTCGTGGGCGCCTGTGCGGTGAACCCCGCCACCGGGGGACGCATGTTTTCCCTCGTCAGCGAGGAGCAGGAGATCCAGATGGGCCAGGAGGCCGCGGCCCAGGTCAACGCGGTCATGGGTCTCTATCCGGACAGCTCGCTGCAGGCCTACGTCGATTCCGTAGGCCAGGTGCTCGCCGCCGTGTCGGAGCGGCCCGACCTCCCGTGGTCGTTCGCCATCGTGGACGACCCGGTCATCAACGCCTTCGCGCTCCCCGGCGGCCCCGTCTACCTGGCGCGCGGGATCATGACCTACTTCAACAGCGAGACCGAGATGGCCTCGGTACTCGGCCACGAGATCGGCCACATCACCGCCCGTCACAGCGTCGAGCAGATCAGTCGCGCGCAGCTGATGCAGATCGGGCTGGTCGCTTCCGTGGTGCTGGTCCCGGAGCTGCGCCCGTTCGGAGACGTGCTGGGCGGCGGGCTCGGCATCCTGTTCCTCAAGTTCGGGCGGGACGACGAGAGCCAGTCCGACGAGCTGGGCTTCCGGTACATGACCCGCGTCGGCTACGATCCCGAGGGTGCCGTGGACATGTTCGAGATTCTCGAGCGCCAGCGGGACGCCACCGGCGGCGCCGTGCCCGAGTGGCAGTCCACCCACCCCGATCCCGGCAACCGGGTGATCGCGGCCGAGCAGAGGATCTCCACCTCGGGCATCGAGGGGGGTATCGTGCGCCGCGAAGCATATCTGCGGCATATCGATGGCATGATGTACGGCAAGGACCCGGCCCAGGGCTTCTTCGTGGACGGTCGATTCGTGCACCCGACCCTCCGTCTGCAGTTCCGGTTCCCGGAGGGTTGGAACACACAGAACGCCCCCACCTCCGTGCTCGCCCAGTCGCCCGAGCGCGATGCCGTCATGCAGGTCACCTTCGCCGAGCAGGACTCGCCCGAGGAGGCCGCCGAGGCGTTCTTCGACCAGCAGGGCGTGGAGCGGCGCGGGTCCCGGAGCCGGACGGTGAACGGCCTGCCGGCGGTGCAGGCCACGTTCCGGGTGGCCACGGAGCAGCAGACACTCGAGGGCCTGGTCCTGTTCGTCGAGCACCGCGGCCAGGTGTTCCGCTTCATGGGGTTCACCACCCCTTCGCGCATGGGCACCTACGCCGTGACCTTCGAGCAGGCGCTGGAAACGTTCGCGCCGATGGACGAGCCGCGGTGGATCGAGCTCGAGCCCAAGCGCATCGAGATCGTCCGCCTGCCGGAGGCGATGACCGGCGAGACCTTCTTCCAGCGCTATCCGTCGACCGTCGCCCTCGAGACGATGCTCAACCTGAACGGTTGGGAGACGGAGCGGGTGGTCCCGGCGGGCACCCTCGTCAAGCGGGTGGTGGGAGAGGGCGTTCCGGGCGATGAATGAGCGACGGACGGAGTGGGTCCGCGTCTGGCAAGGATCCTGCACGTGAACGGGTGGTTCTGTTTCGATTCTGATCACGCCGGAAACGGCGGAAAACCGCGCCCTTGCGGCGCGCGTCGTGGTCCGGACGGCGGCCGTTCCAGCCCGCCACAGAAGGAGGAAACGTTGCATAAAGCCACGAAATACGGTGCGCTTCTCGCAGTCCTCGCCCTGTTCGCCCTCCCCGAGCCGGGGACGGCGCAGCCCGCGACCGGCAAGGTCTCGGTGGATCTGCGGGGCGGCGTGGCCATCCCCGCCGGCAACATGAACAACATCTCGGACATCGGGGGGCTCGCGGGCGCCAGCGCCATGTGGAACTTCCACCCGAACTGGGCGATCCGGGCGGACTTCGACTACATCAAGCTGGACGAGGACTACGACGGCTTCGGCAACCTGATCGCGCCGCCCATGGACCTGATGTTCTTCGGCGGCAGCTTCGAGGTGAACTTCAACGGGCCGAAGTACCAGACCATGCCCCTCACCTTCATGCTCAACCTGGGCGCCGGCGCCATGAAGATGAAGGTGGACGACACCTTCGACGCCAGTCACCCGGCGAACGGGTTCGACAACACGTACCTGACCTTCCAGGGCGGGGCCAAGATCGGATACCAGGTCGCGCCGTGGATCAACATCTTCGTGAACGGCACCGCCTACTTCATGCTGATCGACTCGGCGGACACGGGCGTGTTCGGGTACAACTTCGACAACGGCTGGGTGATCCCGATCACCGCAGGCGTGCGGCTTACCTTCCTCCGTTGAGTCGTCGTCCGGCCCGGTCGGCGTGAGCGGATCGAAACAGACCGACCCGGGGGAGAAGCCGGCCCGGCAGACGCTCCTCGTGGCCCTCGCTCACCCGGATGACGAGGTGGGGATGGTCGCGGCCATGCGCGCCCAGGTCGAGCGTGGCGACCGGGTGTTCCTCCTGTGGCTCACCCGGGGCGAGATGACCGAGGCGCTGGGGCCGATTCCCACCGAGGAGATCATCCGGCGCCGGACCGAGCACGGCCGCATCGCGGGCGAGATCCTCGGCGTCGAGACCCGGTTCCTGAACTTCCCCGACACCGCGGTGGAGGCCACGCCCGAGGCGGCGGCCCGCGTGGCGCGGGTGATCGCGGAGGTGAAACCGGACGCGGTACTCACCTGGGGACACGCCTGGCGACGCGGTCTCCGCCATCCCGACCACCAGGCCACCGGGAAGATCGTACGGGACGCGATCACGCTGGCGCGGATCAAGCGCGTGGTCGATCCGCTTCCGCCGCACCGGAAGCCGGCTCCCGTGTTCACCTACCGCGGACGCCACTCGCAGCTTCCCGCCGTGGCGATCGACGCCTCGCCCTACCGGGACAAGATCCGGGAGCTCGCTCTCCATTACCAGAAGGAGCTCGAGTTTCCCGATCCCGACTGGCTCGAGGGACGGCTGCGGGCGATCGGCCGTCACTGGAACCTCGACCTCGCGGAGGAATACGACGCGTGGGAAACGGAGGGCGGGGTCGTCACCTCACTGTTGCCGGTCGAGACGAACGGTCCGCCCGACCACCCGGAGCGCACTCGACCCGAGACGCTCTGATCCGAGGCTGTCCACAGTTCAGGAGAGAGAAGAAATGAAGACACGCCGCTCGACGGCGCTGGCCGCGCTGCTCATGACGCTCGTTCTCGCCACTCCGCTCGCCGCCCAGGAGGCGGACGCTGCGAAGGAGGGCGAAGCCCCGGCCGCCGGCATGGGAATGGACCACGACATGATGTCCGAGGGGAGCTGTTCGTGCCCGTGCATGGACCAGGCGTCGATGCACCAGGGGATGATGAAGTCCGACTCCGACGGGACGCAGGACGGGCAGGGCATGAAGGAGATGCACGCCGGGATGGACTCGGCCAGCCACGCCGCGATGATGCAGAAGCATCAGCAGATGATGGAGAAGCATCAAGAGATGATGGAGAGCTGCAACTGCCAGATGGGTGAGAAGGGCCAGAACATGCAGGCCGGCATGCAGGGCATGAAGTGCTCGATGCACGGCGAGCACGGCGACGGTGACATGGGCGGCATGAAGATGCAGGGCGAAGGGATGCAGCACCATCACGGGATGGAATCGGACGACGACGCGAGCGCCGACGGAGACGACTCCGACGGGAGCTGATTCCCGACTTCAGGCGACGGAACGAGCCGGAGCGGCGGTCCCGGAAGGACGGGGCTCCCGCTCCGGCTCCGCATCGTGCTCCAGGCGCCGCACGACCGAGCGGGCATCCAGCCGCTCGAGGTCGAAGGCGAGGCCGCCCTCGGCCCCGCTCTCCAGCCAGCCGGTGACGATCAGGCTCGGGGTGAGCTCGGACGGCCGGAAGACGGCCTCCGCCTGCAGCTCCTTCGCGCGCACCGCGTACACGGCGTCCTCCACCCCTTTCCGCCACCCGGGCGCACCCCATGGCACCCGCCTTCGGTCCAGCACCCGGCCGCGCGCCACCGGCACCAGCACGCGCTCCCTTTCGTCCGGACCGGGCAGCACGATGAGCCACGACCGGTCCACCCACGGTCGCTCGAGCACCCAGCGGTAGCTGTCCAGCTCGTCGAGCCAGCCGAGGCGGCGTTGCCAGGACACGGCCTCGTCCTCCGCTCCCTCGGCGGCGGCCGCGTCGCGCCGGCGGACGAACCGGTCGTGCACGACCCGCAGGTAGTCCGGCTCCTCGAGCAGCCGGACGGCCTCGCGCACCTGTGAACGGTAGAGGTCCAGCCCCACCAGCCCGACGCACGGCGCCGTGCACTGGTCGATCCCGTGCTGCAGACAGGGAGAGGCCGACGGATCGGGGCGGAGAGCGCCGGCGCAGCTCCTCAGGCGGAGGATCTTCTCGAGGAGCACCACCACCTCGGCCGGCTGTCGCTTCCCCCGGTACGGGCCGAAGTGCCGGGCCCGGGGGCGCCGAGGGCGGCTGATGACCCGGAGCCGCGGGAAGGGCGTCCCCCAGTCCACCTCGATGTACCAGCCCTTGGAGCGGTTCTTGAGCGCCTTGTTGAAGGCCGGTCGGTGCTTCGCGATCCGGTCCGCCTCTTCGAGCTTGGCCTCCAGGTCCGTACCGGTCGGGTGCAGGCTCACGCTGCGGGCCAGCCGCACCATGAGCGCCATGCGCTCATCCTTCGGGCCGCCGCCGTAGAAGTACCCCCGCACGCGCCGCTTCAGGTTGACGCTCTTGCCGACGTAGATCGGGGTGCCGAGCGCATCCTCGAACTGGTAGACGCCGGGAGCCGCCGGCAGGTCGCGGGGTATCCAGGCGGGCACGGGGCTGTCGCGACGGCCCATGCGTGGCGAAACTCCTGCTCGAACCAGGAAACGGAGAACGATTCGGTGTTTGTTCGGCTCAAGGATGATGCGATGGGAAGGGTGAGGCAAGCTCTGGCGGTACTGGTCGTACTGACGCTCGCGGCCGCCTGCGCCTCGGCGCCGCCCGAGGGGTCGGAGGTCCCGGTGCTGAGCGAGGTCGGGACGGAGTCCACGCCGGTCGAGCTGCAGGCGGCGGTCGCCGCACCGGTTTCCCCGGTCCGAAAGGAGGCTCCGTCCTCCGCCAGACCCGAACGCACGGCCGCGACGCCCGCGGCCGCCGCGCTCCCGGCCGGACAGGCATCCGCCACGGCCGGCCTCACACCCGCCGAGCGCCGGATCGCCGAGGCCGTCGACGCACGGTCGGGGGAAGCGATCGAGTTTCTCGAGGAGATCGTCAACCTCAACAGCGGCACCATGAACCCGGAAGGCGTCCGGGCGGTGGGCCGGATCTTCGAGGAGGAGCTCGCCGCCCTCGGGTTCGAGACGTGGTGGGTCGACATGCCGCCGGAGATGGGCCGGGCCGGACACCTGTTCGCGGAGATCGACGGCGGCTTCGGCAAGCGGGTGCTCCTGATCGGCCACCTCGACACCGTGTACGAGATCGACAGCCCCTTCCAGGCGTACGAGCCGCTGGAGGGGGGCGAGGCGAGCGGTCCGGGCGTCGCCGACATGAAGGGCGGCGACGTGGTGATCCTGTACGCTCTCCGGGCGCTGAAGGACGCGGGGGCGCTCGACAGCGCCCGGATCATCGTGGCGCTGATGGGCGATGAGGAATCCACCGGCGATCCGCTGGAGACGGCCCGCGCCGACCTGTACGAGGCGGCCGGCCGGAGCGACGCGGCGCTCGGGTTCGAGGGCGGGGTCGGGGGATTCAACTCGGCCACCGTGGCGCGCCGGGGCTTCACCGGCTGGACCCTCGACATCTCGGCGAAGCGCGGGCACTCCTCGGTGATCTTCAGCGACAAGTACGGCTCGGGGGCCATCTTCGAGGCGGCCCGCATCCTGGACCGATTCTACGAGGACCTGCGCGGGGAAGAGAACCTGACGTTCGGAGCCGGACTGATCCTCGGCGGTACGACCGTCGCGTACGACGAGGAGAACGATCGCGGCGAGGCGTTCGGAAAGACCAACGTGATCCCGCAGACGGTCCGGGTGGCGGGCGACCTGCGGGCCCTGACGCTCGAGCAGCGCGAGAGCGCGAAGGAGCGCATGCGGGCGATCGTGAGCGAGAGCCTGCCCGGGGCCTCCGCCGAGATCCGGTTCCGCGACTCCTATCCGCCGATGGCCCCGACGGAGGGCAACTACGCACTCCTCGACATGCTCGACCGGGTGAGCCGGGACCTGGGCCTCGGGCCGATCGAGCCGGTGGACCCGGGCCGGCGCGGGGCCGCGGACATCTCGTTCGCCGCCCAGGAGACCGACGCCCTCGGAGGCCTGGGAGTGGTCGGATCGGGGGCCCACACGCCGGCCGAGACGGTGGACCTCGGGTCCATCGAGGTGATGACGAAGAGGGCGGCCCTGCTCGTCCACCGGCTGTCGCAGGAGCCGCCCCCGGGGCGGTAGTCCGCCGTCGGTCAGCCTTCGTCGCCGCCCGCGCCCTCGTCGATCCGGTACACCACGACCTGTTGCACGTCCAGGTCGTCGGTCGTGAGGCGGGCGGCGAGGTCGGGCCCGTAGAACAGCGCCGGGAAGAACCCGGGATCGCGGATCTCGCCGAGCAGCTGCCCCTCCCGGTCGTAGACGTCGATCCGGCCCGTCTCGCCGGGCGTTTCCGTCGACACCCCCACCCATAGCCGGTCCTGCGCGTCGATCCCGAGACCGGTGATCCACGGGATCACCTCGGCGAAGGTCATGGCGTCGAGCTGCTTCTCCAGCATCTCCTCGGCGCCCGGGAAGTCGGACTCGGTGGACTGCTCCCGCGCGCGCTCCTTCGCCCGTTCCTGCTCTTCCGGGGTGGTGGGCCGGGGCGCCGGCTCGCGCCGGATTCGAAGCCGTTCCTGGCCTGACGGGCTGACGATGCGGATGTCGTAGTCCGCGTCGTCCACCACGGCGAAGTCCCCGTCCGAGAACCGGTCCCAGATGAAGTTCGGCGCGAAGGTCTGCTGCACGAGCATCACCATCACGTTTCCGGCGTTCTCGATTTCGACCCGGTCGAACCGCGGGGCCGGCGCCTCCCACACGGTGTCGGTGACCGTGCCGTCACGCTCGAGGAGCACCAAGGGCCGTGGCGGCCACTCCTCGTCGCCCGGGCGGAAGCTGAACATGGCCAGCACGCCGTAGCCGCCCGCCGGCGAGGGAGCGACCCGCCCGCCCATCCGGGAGGTGCCCCCGGGAGGGAAGGGGATTCCAGCCGGCTCCGCCTCCGGGTCGGAAGGAAGCAGGGTGATGCGCTGGTTTCCACCGTCCACCACCCACAACGTGTCCGCCGCGCCGAGTCCGAGCCCGATCGGCATCTGCAGCTCTCCGGGGCCCTCGCCCTCGCGGCCCCACGAGCCGATGAAGGTGCCGCTGGCGTCGTAGCCGAGCACCCGGTTTCCCATGTGGTCGATCAGAAAGAGATCGCCGCTCGCGTTGCCCGCCAGGTCCGCATTTCCGACCCGGTCGAACTGGTACTCTTCCCCCTGGGCCTCGAAGCCGCCGATCACCGCGACCGTGTCGAGATTCCACGCCAGCGCCGGGGCCCCTCGCTCCGGGTACGTGAGACGGGGCACGCCGTCCGCCGTGTCGGCCGTGGCCTCGAGCAGCGTCCCGGTGCCGGCGGATTCGGAGCAGGCACCGCTCCCCAGTGCCATGCCAAGGAGGACGGGCAGTGCGAGAGGTCGGATATGCGGAGTCATGAAGTCACCTTTCGTCGTGATGCCTCGAGCCAGGTTCGAGCTTGGCCCGGCTCTCCGGGGGCGTATATTGGGCGCGAGATCGATCGCGGCGCTACCGCAGATGGGATACGCGAGATGACCAAGGGGTTGCCCGGGGAACCCGGTTCCACCGCTTCGACGGCCGAGCAGCCGCTCATTCCCGAGCTCGAGGAGTACCGGGCCGGCTTCCGCTGGGCCCGCTCCGAGATCCGCAGCCTGACCGGATCGATCGACGAGGATGCCTACAACGCGCGCCCCTCCGAGAAGTCGTGGTCGGCCGCGGAATGCGTGGAGCACCTGTCGGCGACCGGGCGGGAGCTCCTGCCCGCCCTGAGCGAGGGCATTCACCGGGCCCGCGAGAAGGGGTGGCTGGCCCACGGCCCGTTCGAGTATGGGTGGTTCGAGAGGTGGTTCGCGCGCCAGTCCGGCGCGGAGGAGCTGCCACCCCGGCGGCGCTTCAAGGCCCCGAAGCTGTACGCCCCGGAGCACCGCCGGTACGACATGGACGAGGCGATCGAGGCGTTTCTCTCGGTGCAGGACCGGTACATCGAGGTCGTGCAGCTGGCCTCGGGCGTGGACCTCGCCCGGATCAAGGTCGGCTCCCCCGCCATGCGCCTGCTGCGACTCAGCCTCGGCATGTGGCTGAATTCCATGGTCGGGCACCAGAGGCGCCACCTGTGGCAGGCGCGGGAGGCGATTCGGAAGGCGGGCTGAGCCCGGGGGCCCTCCCGCCACATCCTCACCCCCCCGTTTGCCGCCCCCCCGAGGTCCTCCGTATCATGGGGCGCGGCGGACCTCCGAGGCTGCCCGTTCCACACCATTCACAGGAGAGCTGATGGGGTTCGAGCACGAGTCGTCCTCGACCGGTACGTCCATGCGGTGGGCATGGGTCGTGTTCGGGGTGGTCTTCGGGGCCGTGGTGATCGTCGCCTTCCTCAATATGGTGGACCGCTACCTGGACCGTCCCGCTGTGGACGTGCTGGTCGGGTCGCTGACCGTGATCCTCGTCGGGATCTTCGTCGGAGCCGCGTCCCGGGGAGAGGCGCTGCGCGAGGCTGCGGTGGCGGGGCTGATGCTGGCGGTTCTCACCCTCGCGCTGATCGCGTTCCAGATGCGGGTTCCGGTCCCGAACCTGATGTGGGTCACCGGACCGTTCGGGGCGCTCCTGCTGGCGCTGCTGGGCGGGTACGTGGGGGAGATGCTCCAGGGCACGCTGGAGGAGGCACACGTCGATCGTCCGATCGACTGGCCGTGGGTGTTCGTGAGCGTGGTGGTCGGGTTCACCCTCAGCACCTACGCGCTGTTTCTCCTTCACGCGCTCCTGCCCGCCTCCCCGGCGCAGGACGTGATGGTCCTGACCGGCGCGTTTCTCGTCACCGGGGTCCTGGTGGGGTTCTACTCTCCGGGGAAGACGATGGTGGAACCGGGCATCGCGGCAGCCGGCCTCATCCTGGCCCACGTCGCCTTCCTCACGGTCTTCGTCGAGACGCCGCCGCCGATCGGGTGGCTGGCGCTCGCGTTCGCGGTCGGCACGGGACTGGCGCTGGCCGGCGGCTGGCTGGGGGAGGCGCTGCAGGCACGGGT
>NZ_JBZQEK010000062.1:0-14527 GCF_058719085.1 Candidatus Benthicola sp. | reverse complement strand
GCGGGCGCAGCCCGGGTGGCTGTGCGGACTCAACGGAAAGAAGAGGATTCAATGATTCGACGCTCCTGCCTCGTTCTCGCGGCCCTGATGGTTGCCGCTTTCCCCGCATACGCTCAGGACCAGGCCGATGCCTGCGCCGCGATACAGGAGACCGAGGTCGGATACTGGGCAGAGTTCGACCTGTCGGGCGTTCCCGGCGACGAGGTGAGCTCGCTTCGTTTCGCGATCGTCGAGCGGGCGGATGACGCCGACAACATCTGGTACGAGTTCTCGGCCGTGACCAACCAGGGCCCGGTGGTGGTTCAGCTCGACGTTCCGGGCTGGCCGTTCGACACCGACGAGGTGACGGGCGTGATCATGAAGATGGCGGGTCAGCCGGCCATGCAGCTGCCACAGGAAATGATCGCCATGATGCAGCAGCAGATGGGCCCGAACCCGATGGTCGAGTTCTCCGAGAAGTGCATGACGTCGAGCGTCGTGGGCACGGAGAGCCTCGACGTCCCGGCCGGGACCTTCTCGACGCTGCACATCCGGACCGCAGAAGATGGGTCCGAGGCCTGGATCAGCTCGGACGTCCCGTTCGGTATCGTGAAGGGGACGGCGCCAGAGGGCGGCGTGCTGATCCTGAAGGGCTTCGGAACGGACGCGCAGTCCTCGATCACCGAAAAGCCCCAGATGATGCCGGGCATGGGGGGCTGAGCCGAGCGCTCTCGCCACACATACGTCGCCGGGCCACCGGGCCCGGCGGCTCAGATCCGGAGGCATGCGATGTACACGCGACGTGGTTTCCTCGGAACCATCGGCCTTCCCACCGCAGCGATCGCCTCCGGCGTGCCCCTGCCAAGACTCCGGTTCTCGGAGACCGCCGGAATCCTGGACAACCTGGCCGCTCATAC
Organism: Candidatus Benthicola sp.; assembly: GCF_058719085.1. Taxonomy (NCBI): domain Bacteria; kingdom Pseudomonadati; phylum Gemmatimonadota; class Gemmatimonadia; order Candidatus Palauibacterales; family Candidatus Palauibacteraceae; genus Candidatus Benthicola; species Candidatus Benthicola sp. The sequence goes on along the minus strand of NZ_JBZQEK010000062.1, from coordinate 13,631 downwards.
GGGCACTCCCGGGGACATCGCCTCGGATGAGGACTTCTGGGCCGAGGTCGCCACGGCATTCACCGTGGACCGCTCGCTCGTCAACCTGAACAACGGAGGCGTCAGCCCGGCGCCGGCCTACGTCCAGGCGGCCATGAAGCAGCACCTCGACTACTCGAACAAGGCGCCCGTGTACACGATGTGGCGCATTCTCGAGCCGCAGCGGGAGCCGGTGCGGCAGCGGGTGGCCGCCCAGTGGGGCGTCGACGCCGAAGAGATCGCCTTCACCCGCAACGCCTCGGAAAGCCTGCAGACCCTCCAGTTCGGGATCGATCTGGCTCCGGGCGACGAGGTCCTGACTACCGACCAGGACTACCCGCGCATGATCAACACCTTCCGGCAGCGGGAAGAGCGCGAGGGCATCGTGCTGCGGGAGTTCCCGATTCCCGTTCCGGCGGAAGATCCGAACGAGATCGTCCGGCTTTTCGAGGAGAACATCACGCCGCGCACGAAGCTGATCCTCATGTGCCACATGATCAACCTGACGGGGCAGATCCTCCCGGTCCGGGAGGTGGTGGCGATGGCCCGGAGCCGGGGAATCCCGGTGATCGTGGACGGAGCGCATGCGTTCGCCCATTTCGATTTCAAGATCTCGGACCTCGGCTGCGACAACTACTCGGTGAGTCTCCACAAGTGGCTCTTCGCCCCGATCGGGACGGGGCTGCTGTACGTCCGCAAGGATCGCATTCCGGAGATATGGCCCCTGATGGCCGCACCTGAATCGATGGACGACAACATTCGGAAGTTCGAGGAGATCGGGACGCACCCGGCCGCACCCTATCTCGCGATCGCCGAGGCGCTGACGTTTCACCAGGGGATCGGCGGGCAGAGAAAGCAGGCGCGCCTGGTCTATCTGCGGGACGCGTGGGCCAACCGGCTGCTCGAGTACGACCGCGTGCGGCTCAACACGAGCCTGGCGCCGGGCCTCGCCTGCGGGATCGCGAACGTGAACGTCGAGGGCGTCGATCCGGGCGAATTGACGAGCTGGCTGTTCCGGGAGCATCGGATCATCGTGACCCCCATCGGCCACGAATCGTGCACCGGCATCCGCGTGTCACCGAGCGTCTACACGACGATGGAAGAGATCGATCGCTTCGTCGAGGCCATGGAGACCGTGATCCGGGAGGGTTTGCCCGCTTGAGCCGCCGAGCGCGAACGATGCCGACGGGCCGGTGCGGTGGTCTGACCGACAGGGAACGGTAGCATGCGGGCGCACGAGCGGCTGGCTGACTGGCTGAACATTCGGCCCGCCGAGATCCGGATCCTCGTGTTCAGCGTGCTGGGCGCCTTCTTCGTGATGAGTTTCATGGTGCTGGCGGGCGCCATGCGTGAGGGCTTCTACCTCGGCCTGTTCAGCTCGGACACGCTACCCTACGTCCTGTACGCGAGCCTCGTCGTGGGTCTCCCCGCCGTGGCCGTCTTCTCCCGGTTCATGGCGCGGACGTCCCCCCACCGGGTGATGCGCACGGTCACCGTCCTGGTCGCCCTGGGCCTGCTCTTCCTCTGGACGGTCGTGCGACTGCCCGGAGCCCCGATCGATCCGCGCGTCGCGGCGGTGCTCTTCTACCTCTGGACGATCGTGGCGGTCCTGCTGCTGACCTCGGGACTGTGGATCACGATCTCCGAGGTGTTCGCGGTCCGGGAGGCAAAGCGTCTGTTCGGCCTGATCAGCGCCGGGGGCGCGATGGGAACGCTGGTCGCCGGAGTATCGCTCTCGCTCCTGCCGGAGGGCTACGACACGGTGAGGCTCGTCCCGGTCCTCGTGGGCGTGCTGGTCCTGGCCCAGTCGGCTCTCGAGATGCTGCCGCGCAATCGCTTCGGCCCGCGCACCGGCAGCGATGACGGTTCGAAAGCCAGCACCGGAGAGCGACTCCGTGAGCTGCTGTCCAATCGCCACATCCGGCTCATCGCGGCGATCGTGCTCCTGACCTCCGCGGCCAGCTACGTGGTCGCGTGGCAGCTCCAGGAGACCATTCAGATGGTGGCGGCGCGGGAGGCCGCCGCGGCCTCCCTGTCGGGCCCGGAGGCGGTGCAGGCGGTGACGAGGAGAGTGACGACCTTCATGGGCGCCTTCCGGGGCTGGACGGGAGGGCTCAGCTTCGTCATCCAGGTGTTCGTGGCCGCCCGGTTCCTGGCGGGAGCCGGCGTGGCGTGGAGCCTGGCGATTCTCCCTCTCGCGCTGCTGATGGGATCGGCCGGCATGCTGCTGGCGCCCGGCCTGCTGATGGCCACGCTGGTCCGGGGTGCGGACACCACGCTTGGCAAGTCCCTGTTCCGCAGCGTGGCGGAGTTGCTGTGGATTCCCGTCGACCCGGTCGTCCGGAGGCGATCGAAGGCCTTCATCGACTCCATGGTCAGCAACGCCGGCGACGGCCTCGGGGCTCTCGTCGTGCTCCTCTGGGTCACCTTCGGGCGCCTCCCGTCCCACTGGCTGTCCGCGTTCGTCATCGGGTTTTCGCTGATCCTCATCGGCCTCGCCCGCGCCATGGGACGCCAGTATTTCGTCACCCTGCGTACGCGGCTGGAGCGCAGCGGAAACGCCGAGGATGTGCTGGATGGCATCGGTCTCGACCGAGCGGATCGGCTCGGAGCGACGGTAACCCGGCTCGACATCACCCGCGTCCTCGCCACGGCGGACCTGTCGGCGGAGATCGCCGCGCAGCCGCCCGAGAGGGATGCCGAGGAGCCGGAGCAGGAGACCCCGCCGGCAACGCCGTCCGAGTGGCTGCGCTCCGGAGATCCGGTGCTGGTGGAGCGGGCTCTCGGGAGCGGCGGACCGTGGTCCGAGACCGACCTTCCCCACCTGGTTCCCCTGCTCGCCCGGGATGCGTGGTTGGATTCGGTGGTCCGCGGTCTCGCGGCGATGGGCGCGAAGTCGGTGCCGTACCTCGCCTCCAACCTCGCCGATGAATCGGCGGACTTCGTGATCCGCCGGCGGATACCGGGGGTACTCGCCCGTATCGATGACCCGGACGCGGACCGCGCTCTCGTGGAGGCGTTGAACGCCGCCCGGTTCGAGGTGCGGTACCGGGTGGCCCTGGCGCTCTACCGCCGTCGACTTCGCTCCATGTCGGAGACCGACGAGGACTGGCGCGCGAAGGTGTGGGAGGCGATCCGCTACCAGCTCGGGAGGGAGAAGCCCGTCTGGGAACTGGCCCGTTTGCTCGACCCGGCGGCCGACGACGGATTCGTCGAACGCAGGATCGGTGCGCGGGGCGAGCTGAGCCTCGAGCACACCTTCCGGCTCCTCAGCCTGGTGCTCGACCGTGACACCGTACGGGCCGCCTACCACGGACTGATCCTGGACGACCCGGAGTTGCGCAGCTTCGCGCTCGAGTACCTCGAACAGGTGCTCCCGCCGGACCTGCGGGACCGTCTGTGGCCGTTCATCGGCGACCTCAGCAAGGCGGCGGAACGAAGGGCGCTCCGGGATCTCGACGAAGTGGTCGGCGATCTCCTCCGCACCGGCGGGACGCTGTTCGGAAGCGAGGAGGATCGGGAGGCGCTGCGGCGCTACCTCGACAGACCCGACAGGGAGGAGCGCTAGTCGGAGGCTGCGTCCCGGGACGCCCGATCGTCGTAGCCGATCCCGAGCATCGGGATCTTGATCCCGTGCTCGCGGGCCACGGCCACCGCTCGCTCGTATCCGGCGTCCGCATGCCGAACGACCCCCATCCCCGGGTCGGTGGTCAGTACGCGCTCGAGCCTCTGCTCCGCGGCCACCGTGCCGTCCGCCACGATCACCTGCCCCGCGTGCTGCGCGTACCCGATCCCGACGCCGCCCCCGTGATGGAAGCTCACCCAGGTGGCGCCGCCCACGGCATTCAGCAGGGCGTTGAGGATGGGCCAGTCGGAGACGGCATCCGACCCGTCCTTCATGGCCTCCGTCTCCCGATTCGGACTCGCCACGGAGCCGGAGTCGAGGTGATCGCGACCGATCACGATCGGGGCCCCGACCTCGCCCCGGGCGACCATCTGGTTGAACCGGTGCCCCGCCTTCGCCCGATCGCCGTATCCGAGCCAGCAGATGCGTGACGGCAGCCCCTGGAACTCCACCCGTTCCCGGGCCATGCGGAGCCACCGGTGGAGGTGGCCGTCCTCGGGGAACAGCTCCATCACCGCTTCGTCCGTGCGGTAGATGTCCTCCGGGTCCCCGGAGAGGGCCACCCAGCGGAAGGGGCCCTTCCCTTCGCAGAACAGCGGCCGTATGTAGGCCGGCACGAAGCCCGGGAACGAGAACGCGTCCTCCACTCCCTCGTCGAACGCCCTCTGCCGGATGTTGTTGCCGTAGTCGAACACCTCGGATCCGCGGCGCTGGAACTCGAGCATCGCCTCCACGTGCCGGGCCATCGATGCCATCGACCGCCGCTCGTACTCCTTCGGGTCGCTCGTTCGCAGCGCCGCGGCTGCCTCCACATCGAGACCGGCCGGCACGTACATGAGAGGATCATGGGCCGAGGTCTGGTCCGTAACCACGTCGGGCTCGAAGCCCCTCTGAACCAGCTCCGGAAGCACTTCAGCGCAGTTGCCGATCAGACCCACCGACAGCGCTTCGCCGGCGCTGCGGGCTGCCTCGCACAGGGCGACGGCCTCGTCCGTGCTCTCGACCACGCGATCGACGTAGCGGGTCTCGAGCCGGCGTCGGGCGCGGCTCGGGTCCACCTCGACGCACAGCGCCACGCCCTCGTTCATGGTCACGGCCAGTGGCTGAGCACCGCCCATTCCGCCGAGCCCGCCGGTGAGTACGATCCGGCCCTTCAGGCTGCCCCAGCCCTTCTGGGACGCCAGCGCCCCGAGCGTCTCGTAGGTGCCCTGAAGGATCCCCTGGGTGCCGATGTAGATCCAGCTCCCCGCGGTCATCTGCCCGAACATGATCAGGCCTTTCGCGGCCAGATCGTCGAAGTGGTCCTGGGTGGCCCAATGCGGGACCAGGTTGGAGTTGGCGATCAGGACCCGAGGCGCGTCCTCGTGGGTGTAGAAGACGCCCACCGGTTTTCCGGACTGCACGAGCAGCGTCTCGTCCGCATCCAGGTCCCTCAGCGCCCGGACGATGGCATCGAAGCAGTCCCAGTTCCGCGCCGCCTGGCCACGGCCGCCATACACCACGAGGTCCTCCGGTCGCTCGGCCACCTCGGGATCGAGGTTGTTCATCAGCATCCGGAGGGCGGCCTCCTGCGGCCAGCCCCTGCAGCTCATCTCGCTCCCGCGGGGTGCCCGCACCTCCCTCGGTCCACCCGTGACCGCCATCAGATCACCACCTTTCCGTTCTTGACCACGGTTCGCACCGGGTTGTGTCCGATCCGGTACACCATGTCCTCGAGGGACGGCACGTCCCATATCTGGAGGTCCGCCACCGTGCCCGGCTCGATCTGGCCCCGGTCGTCGAGTCCGCAGGCATGCGCCGCTCCCAGCGTGCCGGCATACAGCGCTTCTTCCGGCGAAAGGCCGTTCCACCGGCAGGCGAACTGGACGGCCAGCGGCATGCTGACGGCATATCCGCCCGGACACACGTCCGTGCCGAGGGCGATCTCGAGGCCCGCTTCGATCCACTCCCGTCCGCGAATCGGCTTCGGGTGCTGAACGGCGAAGTCGATGAGCGGCATCAGCACGGCGACCACGCCCTCGCCTGCCATCCTGCGAAGCGCTTCCGGGGAGGAGTAGTTGAGATGGTCGGCCGAGGTCGCGCCGAGCTCGGCGGCGAGGGACGCGCCGTCCGGGTTCGAGTACTGGTCCGCGTGGATCTTCGGGGAGAGTCCGGCCTCACGACCCGCCTCGAGAATCCGGCGGGACTGATCGACGGTGAAGTAGCCCTCGTCGCAGAACGCGTCGCAGAAGGCCGCCAGCCCCTCGTCCGTGACCCGGGGTATCATCTCGTCGATGATGAGCCGCACGTACGCCTCCCGATCGAGCTCGGGCGGGAAGTCGTGCGCTCCCATGAACGTGCTCACCACGTCGACCGGGTGCCAGCGGTCGAGCTCCTGGTTCACCGTGAGGAGCTTCAGCTCCGATTCCACGTCGAGGCCGTATCCGCTCTTGCTCTCGGCCGTGGTGGTGCCGTGCGCCAGCATGTCGTCGAGTCGCCTCGTGGCGGACTCGTAGAGGCTCTGCGGATCCTCGCTCCGCGTCATCGAGACCGTGGCCATGATCCCGGTCGGGATCCCCGCCGCCTCGACCTCGGCGCGCGATCGCGTGAGGCGGGCCGCGTACTCCCGGACCCGCGACCCCCCGAACACGAGGTGCGTGTGGGCGTCCACGAATCCGGGCGCCACGACCCCGCCGTGAGCTTCGAGCACGTCGGCTCTCGAGCAGTCGCACCCCTCCCGCACGTCCGTCTCCGTCCCCACTGCGAGGATGCGCCCTCCTCCGATCGCCACGGCCCCGAGCGGGATTCGGCGAAGGCGGCTGGCGCGCTCACCGCCCGGATCGGCCACACCGGTGATCACCTCCGAGGCGCCTCGAATCAGCAGCTCGGCGGCCGGCACGTCCCTCTCGTCATCCACGGCAGGTCCTCAACCCAGGAGAGCCGTCTCGACCACCTGGTCGATCTTGAAGTCGTGCGTCTGCAGGTAGAAGCGAACCACCTCCTCGAGCGCCCCGAGGGGCACGGAGCCGATGAGCTCGGTGCCGGCGACCTGCACTCCATACCGGGCGGCCTCGGAGCGGATCGTCTCGAGGACCCGGTGAATCGGCGTCTTCTCGTAGTTCACCAGGTTCATCGACACCTGCACCATGCCCTTGTCCTCGAGCGCGAAGCCCATCCCCCTCACGTAGCGGTATCCCCCGTTGATGTGACGCACCGCCCTCGCGATGGTCTGGGCGATCTCGAGATCCTTCGTCCTCAGGTTCACATTGAAGGCGATGAGCGGGAAACGGGCCCCCGTCACCGTGGCGCCGCTGCGCGCGTTGAACTCCGCCGGCCCCTCGTCCGGCGCCCACTCCGGATCCTTGAGCTTGTCGGGAAGCGCCTCGTACTGGCCCTTGCGGATTCCGGGCAGGCCCTCGCGCTCCGGCCGCGTGGCGGCGTACTCGTAGTAATACACCGGCACGCCGCGCTCACCCAGCCAGCGGCCGTACGACCGTGCCACCTCGACCGCCTCGTCCGGCTCGATCTCGCGCAACGGGATGAACGGGACGACGTCCACCGCGCCCATCCGCGGGTGCTCGCCCTCGTGCGAGGACATGTCGATGTGCTCGAGAGCCGAGACGGTGAGCGCTCTGGCGCCTTCCAATACCGCCTCCGGCGGCCCGAGCAGCGTGTACACGGCCCGGTTGTGGTCGGGATCTCCCGACCAGTCGGCCAGCATCACCCCGGGAACGGCGCGCACGGCCTCCGCCACGGCCTCGAGGACGTCCTTCCGCCGGCCCTCGCTGATGTTGGCCTTGCACATCAGGACCTTAGCCACGGAACACCTCCTCATCCGTCGCTTCTCGAAGCGCGGAGGCGCGCGCCTCGAACTCGGCGGCCGTCTCCGCGTCCTTGAGGCTCTCGAGGTTGATCGCCACGTTGGCCAGGCAGCCCTCGAGCGCCGTGCGCGCCAGCGCGCCGGCCACCTCGAGATCCGAGGAGGCGTTGGGATTCGACCGGCCACGCAGCCGCTCGATGAGGCCGACGACCTGCGCGCAGCGCTCGGCATTCTCCAGAGGGACGCGGGTCGCTCCCACCATCGCGTCCTGGATCGCCCCCGAGCGGGCCGCCTTTTCCCCGTCCGTGCACTTGGGAAGGGTGAAGGCGCGCATGACCGCTCCGAACGCATCCGAGTCCCGGACACACCCCTCCATCAACGAACCGGTCAGCACCTGCGCCTCGGCGTCGATCTCGCGATAGTAGGCCTCCGGCTCCAGCCCTTCCCTCCCGATGGACAGGCGGGCCACCATTCCCGCGAGCCCGGCGGCCATGGCCCCCGCGACGGCGGATGCCGTCCCGCCTCCGGTCTGGTCATCCGAGGGATCGAGCACCTTGAGAAAGGCCGCGAGGTCTGCGTCCGTCCACGTCGTCATATCGGTCCACCTTTCATCTTTCTGCGCGCGTCCTCGGGTGTTGTCCCACCGTCCACGCCTCCCCGACCTCTCAGTGCTCGCGCACGTCGACGAGCACGGCGTTCGATCGAATCAGGTCCGCCACCGCCTCGATGTCCGGCGTGAGGGTCCGGTCGTGCTCGAGGAAGCGGACACGGGTGCGGATCTGATCGTAGACGGTGCGCGTGAGGGGAGCCAGCGCGTCGGCCCCGCCCTCCCGCAGATCGACCGCCTGTGCCGCACAGAGCAGCTCCACCGCCACGATGTGCCGCAGGTTGTCGAGGATCTCCATCGCGTGCCGGGCCGCGTTCGCGCCCATGCTCACGTGATCTTCCTGGTTGGCGCTCGAGGGGATCGAGTCGACGCTGTCCGGGTGCGCGAGCGTCTTGTTGTCCGAGACGAGCGCGGCGGCCGTGTACTGGGCCACCATCAGACCGCTGTCGAGCCCCGGAGTCGGCACCAGCATCGAAGGCAGACCTCCGGACAGGTCCGGAGTGAGCAATCGGAAGGTGCGGCGCTCGCTCATGCTGCCGACTTCAGCGACGGCCATGCCGAGCAGGTCGAGCCACATCGCCAGTCCCTGGCCGTGGAAATTGCCACCGGACACCGCGTCGGGCCCCGATCCGTCGGGAAGGTCCATGAAGACCAGCGGGTTGTCGCTCGTTCCGTTCAGAAGGCTCTCCACCCGGCTGGACACGAATCGGACCGCATCGCGGATCGGACCATGCACCTGTGGGATGCACCGCAGGCTGTACGCGTCCTGGACGCGGTCCGGGTCCGAATCGAGCAGGCGGCTTCCCTCCAGGAGGCGTCGAAGGTTCCACGCGACTTCCGCCTGGCCTTTCTGCCCACTGGCATCGTGGAGCGCCGGGTGAAGGAAGTTCGAACGGGCGCGCAGAGCTTCGATCGAGAGTGCGGCCGCGACCTCCGCGTGGTCGAGCAGGTCCATCGCATCGCGCGCCGCGAGGGCGGCCGTGGCCAGCATGAAGGTCGTCCCATTCGTCAGCGCGAGGCCTTCCTTTGCGCGAGGCACGAGTCGCGGAATCCCCGCCTTCTCCATCGCCTCCGCTCCGGTCAGCAACTCTCCGTCGAACCAGGCCTTTCCGTCGTCACCTGCCTCGTCGTCGAGACCCCGGGTCACCACGAGGCCGATGTGCGCCATCGGAGCGAGGTCCCCGCTGGCTCCGAGCGAGCCCTTCGAGGGCACGTACGGGACCACGCCCTTGTTCAGCATCCGTATGAAGGACTCGGCGAGCTCGGGTCGGACGCCGGAGTTGCCGCGCGCCAGCGTATTCGCCCGAACGATCATCATCGCGCGCACCCGTTCCTCGTCGAGCGGCGGGCCGACGCCTGCCGAGCAGTTCAGGATCAGGTTCCGCGAAAGACGGCCGGCCTGCTCGGCCGAGATTCGCTCGCTGGCCAGAGGACCGAACCCCGTATTCACGCCGTACAGCGGCCGATCACCTGCTGCGACCGCCGCCTCGATCCACTCGTTGCTGCGGACCATTCGGTCGCGAACCGGACCGTCCAGGGGAGCCACTTTCTCGCCTCTCCGAGCCACCGCCACGACCTCGTCAATGGATAGGTCGTTGCCCGTAAGTGTGATCATGCTGCGCGCCTCGATTGGCCTGACGTACGTGAGGTGAGATCCAGCCCGGCAAGTTACCCCGGAGCGCCAACCGCGGCCACCCGGGCTTCGCCCGAGGGCACACACGCTGTATGTTGTTCCCTTCCATGCTTTCCGCCGGGTCCGAGGCTGCCGGTGCCGGCCCGGTCCGGCCGGAGCGCGACCGATCGAGCACAGAACCATCCCATCGGAAGGCGGGAGGCAGATGCAGCAAATCGGGCCCTACATCAGCAGCTTCGGAGTGGAGAACCACGGGATCCGCTCCGCGAACATCGTTCGGTGGAACTACACCGCACCCGCTCTCTACGAGCACGCCATCCGGGCCAACGAGGCCATGCTCGCCCACGGACCGCTCGTCGTCCGAACCGGCGATCACACCGGTCGATCGCCCAACGACAAGTTCGTCGTCCGGGAGCCGAGCAGCGAGGACAAGGTGTGGTGGGGGAAGGTCAACCGACCCTTCTCGCGCGAGCACTTCGATGCCATCCACCGGCGCCTGTCGGCGTATCTCCAGGGCCGGGGGATCTTCGTCCAGGACTGCTACGCGGGGGCCGATACCGACTACCGCATGCCGATCCGAATCATCACGGAACAGGCATGGCACAGCCTGTTCGCGCGGAACATGTTCATCATGGCGCCGCCGGAAGACCTCCCCGACTTCGTCCCCGAGTTCACGGTCATCCAGGTACCGGGCTTTCACGCCTATCCCGAGATGGACGGGACGGACTCCACCGTGTTCATCCTCGTCGACCTCGGACACCGGCTGGTCCTGATCGGCGGAACCAGCTACGCGGGCGAGATCAAGAAGTCCATCTTCACGATCATGAACTACCTGCTGCCGGCCCGCGAAGTGCTTCCCATGCACTGCTCCGCCAACGTCGGTCCGGATGGAGACACGGCCGTCTTCTTCGGCCTGTCCGGCACCGGGAAGACCACTCTTTCCGCCGACCCCACCCGGACGCTGATCGGGGATGACGAGCACGGGTGGAGCGACACGGGCGTATTCAACTTCGAAGGGGGCTGCTACGCGAAGGTGATACGGCTCTCCGAGGAGGCGGAGCCGGAGATCTACGACACGACCCGGCGCTTCGGTACCGTCCTCGAGAACGTGGTGCTCGACCCGGACTCCCGGCGTCTCGACCTCGACGATGACACCCTCACCGAGAACACGCGCGCCGCGTATTCCATCGATCGGATTCCGAACGCCTCACCGACCGGGGTGGCCGGTCATCCGCGGAACCTCATCATGCTCACGGCCGATGCCTTCGGCGTACTGCCTCCGATCTCGAAGATGACGCCCGAGCAGGCGATGTATCATTTCCTCTCCGGGTACACCGCCAAGCTGGCCGGAACCGAGAAGGGGCTCGGCGACGAGCCGGTCGCCACCTTCAGCGCGTGTTTCGGGGCGCCGTTCATGGCGCTTCACCCGTCGGTTTATGCCCGCATGCTCGGGCAGAAGATCGCCGAGCACGATGTGGATTGCTGGCTGGTCAACACGGGCTGGACCGGCGGACCGCACGGCGTCGGACACCGCATGAAGATCGGCCACACGCGAGCCATGGTGCACGCGGCGCTGGATGGTTCGCTTCGGGACGTCCCGACGGTCGCCGACCCCGTGTTCGGGCTGCACGTGCCCCAGTCCTGCCCGAACGTACCCGCCGAGGTGCTCAACCCGCGAAATACCTGGGACGATCCCGACGCCTACGATCGGGCCGCCGCGGACCTCGCCCGGAGGTTCCGGGAGAACTTCAAGAGCTACGAGGAATACGTCGGCGACGAGGTGAAGGCGGTGAACCCGAAGGGCTGAGTCGGAGAAAACGCGGTCGGCGAGTCATTGTATTAGTAAGCTCATGTTTCACATTTACTTATTTATGTGCATGTGAAGTGACTTATCACGGGACTAGGGGACGGTTGATTTGAGACGGGAAGCACTTCTTTCGACCGTGTCCGAAACGCCGTCCTGGGATGTGCTGGTGATCGGCGGCGGCGCCACCGGACTGGGAGCGGCCGTCGAGTCTGCCTCCCGCGGCTACTCCACGCTCCTGCTGGAACAGTCGGACTTCTCCAAGGGCACGTCCAGCCGGAGCACCAAGCTCATCCACGGCGGCGTCCGGTATCTCCAGCAGGGCGACGTGTCCCTCGTGCTCGAGGCTCTGCACGAGAGGGGACGCCTGATCCGGAACGCTCCTCACCTGGTCCATCACCTCGCGTTCGTGGTACCCGTCTACGACTGGTGGGAGGGGCCGTTCTACGGGATCGGGCTCAAGCTGTACGACGCGCTGGCCGGGAAGCTGGGTCTCGGGCCCTCGAAGAATCTCTCCCGCGAGGAGACCCTGGAGCGGATCCCGACCGTCGAGCCGGACGGTTTGCGCGGCGGCGTGGTCTACTACGACGGACAGTTCGATGACTCGCGTCTCGCGCTCACCCTGGTTCGCACGCTGGCCAGCCTCGAAGGCGTGCCACTGAACTACGCGCGCGTCACCGGACTGATGAAGAGCAAGGCAGGCGCCGTCGAAGGCGTCACGGCGGTCGATCAAGAGTCTGGACAGGAGATGGAGGTCCGCGCCCGGGTCGTCGTCAACGCCACGGGGGTCTTCACGGATGACGTCCGCCGGATGGATCAGCCCGGGGCGAGGCCGATGGTGACGCCCAGCCAGGGAGTGCACCTCGTGCTGGGGCGGGAATTTCTGCCCGGCGACAGCGCGATCATGGTGCCGCACACCTCCGACGGCCGCGTGCTTTTCGCCGTCCCGTGGCACGGGCGGGTGGTGGTCGGCACCACCGACACCCCCCTCCCCGAAGCCGATCTCGAGCCGCGTGCTCTGGACGAGGAGGTCGAGTTCCTGCTGACACACGCGGTCCGCTACCTGACGCGGGACCCGATCGCGTCCGACGTGCTGAGCGTCTTTGCGGGGCTCCGACCGCTCGTCGGGGACCCGGACTCCGAGACCAAGGAGATCTCGAGGGATCACACGCTGATCGTCTCTCCCTCCGGTCTCGTGACCATCACGGGAGGAAAGTGGACGACCTACCGCCGCATGGGCGAGGACACGATCAACCGGGCGGCCCAGGTAGGCCGGCTCCCAGAGAGGCCGTGCGTGACGGAGGACCTTCGGCTGCACGGATGGACGGAGGAGGTCGACCCCACGGAGCCGTGGAGCGTGTACGGCACGGACTGGCTCGAAGTCGAGGCGCTCGAGAGGTCACGCCCGGAGCTGGCCGAGCGGCTGCACCCGTCCCTTCCCTACCGCGCCTCCGAAGTCGTGTGGTCGGCCCGGCACGAGATGGCCCGGACGGTGGAGGATGTTCTGTCGCGGCGTACGCGCGCCCTGCTGCTGGACGCGAGGGCGAGCATCGAGATGGCGCCGCGGGTGGCGGCGCTGCTCGCGGGGGAGCTGGGACGTGAGGACGGCTGGGCCGACGACCAGGTGGCCGAGTACGTCGAGTTGGCGAAGGGCTACGTGCTGTAGGAGACCGGAACGGGCCTCCGGGGTCCGGCGGGAGCGCGTGCACTCCCGCCGGACCTTCGCTCGGCATCGACCGCGATGATTCTCAGTCTATCCCAAGGGCGTTCGCTACGTTGACGCGACCGCTACCGTACCAGGGGTCTACTCCAGGCTGCCCCAGGTCGTCCGCCGACCGCTTGATTTCCGACTTGATCCTGCCTGGATTTCGGCCGTAATCCTCGACCAACAGCGACGCCAGCCCGGCCACGTGCGGAGAAGCCTGGCTGGTACCGGCCGCCCAGATGGCATAGTAGGCCGTCTGGCAGATAGGAACCACCAGACTCGAGGTCGAGCACGGTCCGGCGACGTAGTCTCCGGTGTTGCCTCCCGGTGCCGCAACCGAGATGGAGGATCGCCCGAAGTTCGTATAGAATGCGGGGGCGTCAACTTCCTCCCAGTTGTAGCCACCATCCCAGTCCGTCGGCCCCGTAGCCGAAACGCAG
>NZ_JBZQEK010000061.1:0-10364 GCF_058719085.1 Candidatus Benthicola sp. | reverse complement strand
TGGTCACCGGACGGCCAGTGGATCTACCTGGCGCGCGCCGACCGGATCTGGAAGATCACGGTCACGGGCGACGTGTGGGTGCCGATCGACGGCACCGACGGGGGCAGCGAACCGGCGGTGTCACCGGACGGCACCTTGCTCGCGTTCACGAAGGTGAACGAACAGGGAAGGGGGGACATATGGGTCGTCCCGCTTCCCTGACCCAAGCCGTGGCCCTCGGCCTCGGCGTGCTCGCCGCGTCCGCCTGCGGGGAGCCGGTGAGCGTGCTCGGAGACACTCCCGGCCTGATGCGGATCGTGGTCGGACTCCCGGACGAGGCGGGGCGGGCCATCGGTCCCTCGGCGACGCGGTCGCAGATCCGGTCTCCCGCCGGGGTGGTCATGGACGCCGACGGCGTGCTGTACGTCGTCGAGCGGGACAACCGACGCATCGTGGCCGTCACCTCCTCCGGTGCCATACGGGTCGTCGTCGACGATGCCGCCAGCTGCTCGGTGGCCTGCATGCTGCGTCCCCTCGACCTCGCGCTCGACGGCACCGGAGGGCTGCTGGTAGCGGACGAGCTCGGCCACCGGGTGTGGCGCTTCGACGCGCGGACGGGAGCGCGGCAGATACTCGCCGGAACCGGAGATCCCGCGACCACCCCCGATGGTGAGCCCGCCGCGACCTCGCCCATCCGGAGCCCTCGCGGAGTGGCGGCGGACGAGAACGGCCGCGTGTACTTTGCCGAGGCGCGATCCAACCGAGTCCGCATGATCCTGCCGGACGGCACCCTGTCCACGGTGGCCGGCACCGGACAGGCCGGATTCGGCGGCGACGGTGGACTCGCGGTGGACGCGCAGATCGACTTTCCGGCCGGAATCGACATCGCGGCCGGGCGCCTGTTCATCGCAGACGCCGGAAACCACCGGATCCGTGCGGTCGACCTTCGGACGGGGCAGATCGAGACGGTGGCCGGGACCGGCACCGCCGGATTCAGTGGAGACGGGGGGCATCCGCTCGCCGCGTCGCTCTCCGATCCGCGGGACGTGGCGGCCACCTCCGACGGACAGGCGCTGTACGTGGCCGATCGCGGCAACCACCGGATTCGCCTCGTGAGCCTCGGATCCGCTCTCATCAACACCTTCGCGGGCAGCGGTGATACCGGGTATGCCGGCGATCTGATCGACGCGGGGGCGGTCGGCCTGGCCTCTCCCCTCGGGGTCGCGACCTCCTCCTTCGGCTTGGTCCTCGTGTCGGACACGGACCATCACGTCGTGTGGCGCACGCCCACCGGCCTGAATTGAGCGCGATGGCCGGGAGCGATTCGAATCGGGATGACGGGCCCTGGATCGAGCGCATCGGGCCGGCCGACGCCGAGGGTCGACTCGCGGAGGCCTATCGGAAGATCAGCGGAGGCCGGCCCCTAGATCACATCCTCGAGATCCACACCCTGCACCCCGAGTCGCTCCTGGATCACTACGCTCTGTACCGGACCAGCATGTACGGCCCGTCCCCCCTGTCCCGTGAGGAGCGCGAGGCGATCGCGGTCGTGGTCTCGGCTGCCAACGACTGTTTCTACTGAGTGCAGCATCACGGGGCGGGGCTCCGTAGACTGGGGAAGGCCGAAGAATTCATCCAGGGACTGGTGACGGACTGGAGGAGCGCCGCAGAGGGCGATCGGCGCCTGACGGCCATCCTCGCCTACGCGGAGCGCCTCACCCGGAAGCCAGCATCCGTCAGCGCCGCGGACATAGACCGCATGCGTGATGCGGGCCTCGAGGACGAGGCGATTCTCCACGCCTGTGAAGTCGCCTCCTACTTCAACTACGTGAACCGCATGGCCGATGGGCTGGCCGTGCAGCTCGAGGAGGACTGGGACCAACCGCTGCTCAAGATGCCCGGCGACGCCCCGGCCGACTGAGGCATCGGGCCATCCTCCTTGTGCCCCCCGACGCAGCGAATAGCTTGAAGGCCCGCGCGAGTCCGGCTATACGGGGCGCGATTCTCACTCGACGGCAGGGATCGGAAGTTTGAGCGACGACAACGGAGCGGCGGGCTATCCCCGCGCGGATGGGTACAACGCCGGACTGGCGGAAGAACTGTACGAACGGTCTCTTCGCCGGAAAGGGGTCGTGCCCCCATCCCTCGCGGACGTGGTCGAGGGGACCTTCGCGCCGGGCGTGCCAGCATCGTCCGCGGGTACGCAGCCAGCGCCGGACCCGGCCGCGGCCTCTCCGGAACAGCTCCGAATCGCCACCGCCACCGGGTCTCTCGTGGAGGCCCTGCGCACGCTCGGGCACCTGAACGTCCAGATCGATCCGCTGGGCACGCCGCGCACCGGCCATCCGGCCATCGAGCCGGCGTATCATGGCATCACGTGGGAAGATCTCGAGACGCTATCGTCGGACGCCGTCGGTCTCCAGTCGCTCGGCGCCACGGCGCGCGACGCCGTGGAACGACTCCGCGACATCTACGCCGGCCGGATCGGCTACGAGCTCGATCACATGGAGGACCCCGAGAAGTGGAACTGGCTGGTCGGTTACATCGAGTCCGGCCGGCACATGAACCCGATCGATGACAAGGGCAAGCTGCACCTGCTTCGCATCCTGACCGAGGTCGAGGGGTTCGAGAGCTTCCTGCAGACGTCCTACCTGGGTCAGAAGCGCTTCTCGATCGAAGGGCTCGACATGATGGTTCCGATGATCCGACGGATCATCCGCAGAACCGCGCTGGGAGGGACGAAGAAGTACTTCATCGGCATGGCCCATCGAGGGCGCCTCAACGTGCTCGCCCACATCATCGGCTTCTCGTACGAGGCCATCCTGGCCGAGTTCGAGGGCCAGGCCTCCCGCGGGATGCAGAACCGGGCCGCGGAAGCCGGTTCCGGAGACGTGAAGTACCACGTCGGGGCCCGCGAGCTCGTGCGGTCGCAGATGGGTGAGCTGGAGATCTCTCTGGCCCCGAACCCGAGCCACCTCGAGCACGTGAATCCGATCGTGCAGGGTATGGCGAGGGCGGAGCGCGAGCGCATGGCGTGGGAGAGCGGCTTGCTTCCGACGGAGGACGACGAGAGCGCGCTCGACGCCTTCGGCACCTCCGTGCTCCCGATCCTCGTGCACGGGGACGCGTCGTTCATGGGGCAGGGAATCGTCCCTGAGACTCTCAATCTCTCCCGGCTTCCCGGCTACGAGAACGGGGGCACGATCCACATCGTCGCCAACAACCAGCTCGGCTTCACGACCGACCCGCGGGACAGCCGGTCCAGCCGGTACGCCAGCGACATCGCCCTCGCCTTCCGCATGCCCATCGTGCACGTCAACGCGGACGACCCGGAGGCCTGTCTGAGCGCCGTTCAGCTGGCGATCGACTTTCATATGGAGTTCGCGGAGGACGTGGTGGTCGATCTCGTCGGGTATCGACGGTACGGCCACAACGAAGGCGACGAGCCCGCGTACACGCAGCCCGTGATGTACGAGAAGATCCGCAGCCACCCGACGGTGCGGACCCTGTGGGTGGATCGACTGGTCGAGGAAGGCCTGCTCGACCGGGAGGAGGCGGACGGGATGGCGGAGGCGATTCGCGATCGTCTCGCGGAGGCCCGCAAGGCGGTGTCCGAAGAGGACGACGGTGAGGAGGATCCCGACATCGGAGCTCCGACCGCGGGGAGCACGCTCGGGATCGGCATGGAAGTCGAGCGAGATCGGCCGCGCGGATACGACGCGCTCACCGAGGAATCGGATGGGAAGCAGGTGGAGACCGCGGTCGACCCGGGTCGGGTCGCGCAGCTGAACTCGGCGATTCACGCCTGGCCGGAGGGGTTTGAGCCGGTTCCCAAGCTGGCCCGTCAGCTGGAGCGGCGGCGGGACTCGCTGGATGAGGGGATCGACTGGGCGCACGCGGAGTCCCTGGCCTTCGCCTCACTGCTGACCGAAGGCGTGCCCATCCGGCTGAGCGGCGAGGACTCGGAGCGGGGCACGTTCAGCCAGCGCCACCTGGTGCTTCACGACGCCCGGGACGGCCGCGAGTGGACCCCGCTCAAGCACCTGAGTGAGGGCCAGGCGCAGTTTCAGGCCTGGAACAGCCCTCTCTCGGAGGCGGCCGTGCTCGGATTCGAGTACGGCTACGCGACCGTGGCAGCCGATTCGCTGGTGCTGTGGGAGGCCCAGTTCGGGGACTTCGCGAACGTGGCCCAGGCGATCATCGACCAGTTCATCGTGGCCGGTCGCTCGAAGTGGGGTCAGGAGTCCCGCCTCGTCCTCCTGCTTCCGCACGGCTACGAGGGCCAGGGACCGGAACATTCGAGCGCTCGCCTGGAGCGCTTCCTGGAGATGGCGGCCCAGGACAACCTGCGAGTGGCGAACTGCACGACGCCCGCCCAGTATTTCCATCTTCTCAGGCTTCAGGCGTTGCGAACGGCAAGGCGCCCTCTGGTGGTGATGACGCCGAAGAGCCTCCTGCGGCACCCGCGAGCCCGATCGGCGGTCACCGATCTCGATGGGCGATTTCAAGCGCTCCTGCCGGCCACGGGCTCGGACCGCGATCCTTCCGCCGTGCGCCGCCTTCTGCTCTGTTCCGGCAAGATCTACTACGATCTCACCGGAGCGGAGGGCTGGGAAGGCGCGACGGCGGCAGACCTGTCCCGGGTGGAGCTGCTGTACCCGTTCCCTGGCGACGAGGTGGCGGCCCTCGCGTCCCGGTATCCCGACCTGGAAGAGATCGTCTGGGTACAGGAGGAGCCGGAGAACATGGGCGCATGGCGGGCCGTTGCGCCCGTGCTGCGGGAGATCGCCGGTGCGAGCGTGGGGGTCCGGCACATCAGCCGGCCGCCCGCGGCGAGCCCGGCGGAGGGGTACGCCGCGGCGCATGCCGCGGCGCAGGCGCGCATCGTGGAACGCGCGCTGGACGGTATGTGAACGGCGAGGCCGGCTGGCGGTCGAGACGACCGCCGCGCCGTCAGGCCTCGACTTCCAGCGCCTCCTCTTCCTGCCAGTCCTCCCGGTTCATGGCCGTCTGATCGCGACCGTGCGGGATCGGCGGCCGGGCAAAGCGCGAGCCGATCGCTCGTAGCTCATCCAGCTCGGGTTGCGTGAGAGCAGGGTAAAGGTCCGACAGGTAGTCGATGGTGTCCTCCAGCCACTTCTCCGCTTCTTCGCGCGAAGCCTCGAGAACCCCACACCGGTGCATCTCGCTGAACAACTGGTCCCGTGCGGCGTCTAACGTGGTTTTCTTGTATCCCACCCGGTCTCCTTTCCGTGTTCGAGGAAGATTCAACTGCGTACGTTTCAGATCGTTAGCCTAAGAAGCCCTCGGGACCGAGTCAAACTCAGTTCACTCCGACGGCGAATCCGATCAGGAGCTTGAGACTCCGGTACACGTAGGTCGCCTCGAAGTCCTCGTCCTGTTCCTGGATGAGATCCGTGAGCTCGCGGTCGATCTGGCTCCCCCACCCGTAGCCGAACCCGAGCGTGAACCTGGCCGATCCGACCACGAAGTCCGTCCCCACCGTGATCGTGTGGATGTCGATCGGGATGATGGAAAGGGAGGCGCGCTCGATGGTGTCGTCCACCGAGCTGGCATCGAGGTAGTAGGACAGGTACCCCGTGACCCGGTTTGCGAACGCGTATTCGAGACCGACTCCCCAGTCCGTGACGGCCGTCTGGGCCTGGACGGCATCGAGGACGATCGAGGAGTCCGGGGGCTGCTGGGCCTGAATCTCTCCGCCCTGCAGGACCGCGTACGGATCGATCGAGTCGAACCACTCGATGCTGCCATGCACCCGGGCCCGTCCAAGCTGCCACGCTATTCCTCCTCCGACTGACAGGGGGCTCTTGTACTCGGCCGGGAGATCGGTCTGGACTCCGGCCAGCAGCACGGTGGTGTCGGCCCCGATGGTGGATTGCAGGGTGGACAGCTGTCCGCTTCCCGCCAGCCGGAGACTCGGGGTCGTGACCGTGACGCCTCCGGTGAACGCGCCCTCTCGGAAAAAGCCGCCGAACTTGAAGAGGGTCCGGAGCGAGGTATACTCGCCGCTGGCCGCGTCGATGTCCGAGAGGCCGGACCCGTCCGTGGCCACGAACTGCGATACCGCTTCGCGTTTTCGACTCTGCGTGCGGACGGCCCCGTACCAGGTCAGACCGAGGCCCAGGTGGTCGCCGATCGCCTGGGCGTACGTGATCCCACCCCAGACGTCGTTGAACTCGCCCGTGAAGTCCGCGGTTCCCACGACGTCTTGAAGGTCTCGGCCGGGCGGCAGGTCGCCGGGGTCCAGCAGGACGACTCCGGACAGGTCCTGGGTGCCGTTGCTCCGGGTGAGGACCGAATAGGCCAGCACGCCGGTACCTCCGAACAGGTCGCGCGAGATCGTACCGGCGATGAGGGATGGAAGAAGCCCCGTTCGGCTCGTGCCCAGATCGACGCCCTCGCCACCCCCATCTTCCAGCCGTACTCCCGAGTACTCGAAGACGCTGGCGCTGACCGCGAAGGCGAGATCCGCCCCCTGGGACAGCGCTCCCGGGTTGTAGTAGGTGGCGCTGATGTCACTCACGCTGCCGATCACGGCGCCCCCGAGGAGCGAGGAGCGGGGCCCGTACTGGAGTGTCCAGTAGTGCGCGTCCTGAGCAGGCGAAGGAACTGGGCTGAACAGCACACAGCCGGCCGCGAAGGCGGCGGTGACGCCGTGCCGATTCACCTTCTTCACGCTTGCCCCCTTTCGGTGATCACGACCTCAGTCGGCTTCCGTCTCGGGCTCTGGCTGGACGGGCCAGCCGCCGCCCAGCGCCTTGTACAGCTCCACCACGGAGGATAGCTCCAGCTGGAGCGCCTGAGAGGCCGCGAGCTCGGCGGAGAACTGCGACCTCTGCAGGTCCAGCACCTCCAGGTAGCTCGTCAGCCCTCCATCGTACCGGACCCAGGCGAGGTTGGCCGCGTTCGTGGCGGACTCGACCTGGCGTCGTCGTGCCTCGTGCTCCGCCCGGTACGTAGACGTGGAGATCAGCGCGTCCTCCACCTCCCGGAACGCGGTCAGAATCGTCTGTTCGTACTGGTTCGCCAGCTGCTCGGTGCGGGCGATCTCGATCTCGACGCGCTGCTGGTTCTTCCCCGCGTTGAACAGGGGTGCGAAGAGGCTGGCCCCGAGTCCGAGGAAGCCCGCCGCGATGCCGCCATTCGTCAGGTCATCGCTCACCCCAGCCGTGCCCGTCAGCGTCAGGGATGGCCACTTGAGGGCCTCCGCGACCCCGATGCGGGCCGTTTGCGCGTGCAGCCTGCGTTCGGCCTGAAGGATGTCGGGCCGCCGCTGCACCAGCTCGGACGGGAGTCCCACCGGGATCTCGGGCGGGAACACCTGCTCGGACAGGCTCCGTCCGCGCTGGATGGCCCGCGGTGTGCTCCCGAGCAGGACGCTGAGCGCGTTCTCGATCTGGACCCGCGCCCGCCGCGACGCCTCGATCGAGGCCTCGGCATCATAGAGCTGAATCTCCGCCTGATTGAGGTCCACTTCCGGCACCATTCCGGCCTCGTAGCGCACCCGGATGATGTCCACGTAATCCCGGCGGGTCTGCGCGGTCCGCTCGGCGATGTCGAGACGATTGTCCTGGTCCCGGAGCCGCAGGTAGAGACTCGCCACGTCGGCCACGAGGGTGATGGTGATCGAACGATACGCCTCCTCCGTGGCGAGGAGTTCCTGCAGGGCTGCCTCGTTGCTTCGCCGGATCCTCCCCCACAGGTCGACCTCGTAGGAGACATCGGCCGCCAGGAATACATCGCGCGTCGGCACGTCGTCTCCCTCCGTCGTGCGCGCTTCCTGGAAATTCGCGCCCCCCACGATGTCCACCCGCGGGTACAGGTCGGCCTTCACGAACCCCGCCTGCGCCCTCGCCTCCGCGATGCGGGCCAGCGCGACCCGCAAGTTGCGGTTCTCCTCCAACGCCGTACGGATGAGGCCCTGAAGCACGGAGTCCTGGAACAGTTCCCACCACGGCACGTTGGCAATCGTTTCCCCGTCGGGAGCCTCCTGCCGGTAGGCCTCCGGTTGGGGGACGGGCGGGCGCACGTAGTCCGGTCCCATCTTGCATGCACCGAGCGAGATCGCGCTCAGAAACGCGATGCCCGGCAGGATCCCTGCTCCCGACCGACTCGTCACGAGCTTCATGTTTCCTTCACCCGCTTGCGTTGGAGGTATTCGATGAAACCGAAGGCCGCCGCGACATAGACCACGGCGATCATGATCTGCGCGATGCGTTGATAGAACTTCGATGAGGCGTCGACGCCGGTGATCGTGATGCTCATGCCGACGAGGAGCACGACGGCGTTGAACGCGGTCTTGAACAGGGGCGCCGTCGGCCTGTCGGAGAAGATGATGTCGGAGAACAGCAGAGCCGTGACGAGCGTGAGGAGCAGGAACATCCCGATGTTCGGGTAGGCGACCAGCAGGTTGTAGAAGACGATCGCCCCGGCCCCTCCGATCAGGTTGCCGAGGACGAGGCCCTTTCCCTGCTTCCAGCCCGCCGCGAAGCTCGGCAAGAGCGACAGGAGGCCAATGAACACCAGCACGACGGCGTCGGATGTGAGGCCGAGGTAGAAGAAGGTCACGAGAACCGGGAAGACCACGAGCAACGTCTTGCGGGCGTACGCCGCCCGTGCCGCAGGCGGAGGAACCGGGCGCTCCGCGGGAGGGGCTGCCGGCCCGTCTGCAGGTCCTGGGAGGTCCGGAACCAGCACGTGAGCGAACCACGCCACGCCGACTGCGATGATCGCCCCGTACACGATCCCGAGCGCGACTCCCACGGCGAGGGCCATGGAGACCGTTCCCACGAGCGGAATGATGAGCGCTGAGATGAGGAGCCACACCATTCGGAGGGGCGCCGCGCCTCCGGCGAGAGCGTAATAGATCCAGTAGAGGACGAGGAGCTCCACGAGCAGGAAGATGCCTTGATACTGAAGGGCGTACCGGGTGAGGACCACGCCCAGAAACGCGCCCACTGCGACCGGGACGACGAACCCGGCGGCCCCTCGCGATGTCGGTCGAGGCGCTGGCGATGCCAGCAGCATGGCGATCAGAATCGGCACGAGGAACGGGAGCTGGAACCCGATGAGGTAGGCGAAGCCCGAGCCGATGGTGACGCCAATGGAAAACCGGATTACGCGCCGCGTTCGGGCATCGAGGTAGAGGCCGTGAGAGGTCGACTTTGCGACCCGGGATGCCTCACCGGACATACGAGAGCAGGGTGGTGATCCCGATACGCAGCTTCGCGATCCCGTTCAGCAGGGGGTTCGAGCCCGTGTAGACGATCACGCTGGCGCGTCCCCCGGCCCTCAGGAGACCGCGCGCCTCCTCGTTGTCGAACCGGATGATGACGGGAAATCGTTGTGGATCCTGGAGCCAGCCCTGGGCGCTCTCGGCCGTCGGCAGCCCTCCGCGCGCGCCCTGCCCGGAATCGACTCCCCGGCTCACGCTGGCGACCCGGCCCCGGAAAACCCTGCCCGGAGCCACATCGAGCGCCACGTCGGCCGGGTCCCCGACCTCGATCCGGCCGAGGTTGTTCTCGCGCATGTCCGCCCTCACCCATACGTCATGCGCCGATATGAAGGTGGCGAGCGGCTGCCCGGCGGCGGCGAAGTATCCCTCGGCCAGTTGCAGGTCGCCGACCATTCCCTGGCCGGGGGCCCGGATGTCCGTCTGCTCCAGGTTGAACTCCGCCTGCTCGAGAGCGGCGATGGCCGTCTGGATGGCAGGGTTGTCCTCGCCCTCCGGCCCGAGGGTCTCCCTCGCACGCTCGAGCTCGGCCTCGGCGCTGAACACACCGGCTTTCGCCTGATCGAGCTGAGTGATCGCCCGATCCCGATCGGCCTGGGACAGAGCCCCCGGGTTCTGGGCCGCGATCGCCTCGACCCGGTTGTAGTATCGCTGGGTACGATCGAGCTGGGCGCGCGCGACCCCGAGCCGGCCGACCGCCGATTCCACGGCTGCGGAGCCGGCCCGCACCTGCTGCGTCGCGAGCTGGAGCTGCGCCCTCGCAGACTGCACGGCGAGTCGATAAGGACGGGGGTCGATGCGGATCAGCAGGTCGCCCTGGTCGACCATCTGATTGAGGACCACCGGTACCTCGCTGACGTAGCCCGACACCTGGGCGGCGACCGGCACCACGTAGCCATCGATTCGGGCCAGATCCGTGTAGGGAGTGGCCCGGTCGGCCGCGATGTGCCATGCGAAGAGAAGAGCGATCACGGCTGCAACGATGATCGTGAGACGTCGAGCAGGGTCCATGGCCGCCAGTCGCGACCGGATGCCGGAACCCCCGGTGGGCTCCGCTTGGCCCGCCATCTCATCGCCCGGCGTCCCGGCGAGTGTGCCAGGTGCTGGCGCGACCGCTGGTTCGTCGCTCACG
>NZ_JBZQEK010000060.1:0-3109 GCF_058719085.1 Candidatus Benthicola sp. | reverse complement strand
TTCTGGCAGGTCACCAGTTCGACGCCAGGCTCGGAATCGAACCAGTCCTCCGGCTTCACGTGCAGCAGGGACCGCGGCACGTCGGGGTGCTGCAGAAACTCTTTCGAGAGCGGGGGACGCTGGTAGGGCGGTTCGGACTCGTCGGTGAGAATGGCGATCCGTGCGTCCGGATCGCGCTCGAGGATCCCGTCCACGGCCGAGATGCCTGCCAGGCCGCCACCGACGATCAAGTACCCGAAGTCGGCCGGACCGGGCACGTCAGCTCCAGGCCCGGTCGAGGAGCTCGACGGGGTGCACCACCGGGGTCCGGCTCCCGATCTCGACCAGGCCGGCTCCCATGTACATGATGCATCCCGGGTTCCCGGTGGCCACCCAGTCGAAGCCTTCCTCGCGGATCTCCGCGAGCTTCGAGGCCCGGACGCGCTCCGAGATCTCCGGTTGGGTCAGGTTGTACAGGCCGGCCCCGCCGCAACACCGGTCCGAGGACAGAAGGGGCTCCACGGTGATGCCGGGCACGGAGCGCAGCACCTGCAGAGGCTGCTCGACGACTCCCTGGCCGTGTTGCAGATGACAGGGAGCATCGTACGCGACCCGGCCCTCGAGGACCGGCCCGTCGGGCCGGGGCAACGCCTCCGGCTTCGCCCTCTCGTCCCCCGATTCATCCTCCCGTGCGAGCACTTCGGTCACGTCACGCACACGGTCGGCCAGCGCCACGGCACGCTCACGCCACTCCGGCTCGTCTTCGAACCAGTTTGGATAATCCCTCAGGGCCGCACCGCATCCGGCGGAATCCGTGACCAGGAGCGCACCGGGCACGGCCTCGAGCGCGCGCTCGAACGCCTCGACATTCTCCCGAGCCAGTCGTCGGGCTTCCTCCAGATGGCCGGCGTGGGCATGAAGCGCACCGCAGCAGACCTGATCCGGTACCGTGATCTCACGGTAGCCGATCCTCGCCAGCGTGCGGCGCGTAGCCGCGTGGACGTGTTCGAACAGTCCATCCATCACGCAGCCTCGGAGCAGCGCGAACCGAGAGAAGCGATCCGGCTCGCCGGTCGGGACCCCGGACTCCGAGGGTCCACCGCGGCCGCGCCGGAATACCGGTCGGGTGGCGGCGAGCAGCCGAAGCAGCCGGCCGGGACTGCCCGGCAGCACCCGGCCGAGGAGGCCGGCGATCCGGGAGTCGCGGAGCCACTTCGCCGCGGTGTACGTCGCCGGTGCCAGACGGGCGTCGGTCAGGAGCGCGAGGGTCCACCGTGCCCGCCGCTCCGCCGCTGGCCGGCGCACGATCCGGGTTCGCGATCTCTCCAGCAGGTGACCGTAGGGCACCCCCGCCGGGCAGACGGACTCGCATGCCCGACATCCGAGGCACCGATCCAGGTGCTCGGCGAAGGCGCCGGCGGGATCGACTCTTCCCTCCGCTTCGGCGCGCATCAGGTAGAGGCGGCCCCGTGGAGAGTCGTTCTCTTCTCTGAGGAGGTCCCAGGTGGGGCAGACGGGAACGCAGAAGCCGCAGTGCACGCACGCGGCGAGCAGCTCATCCGGGATCCGGGTCCGGAACTCCGGTATCAGCGAATCGATCGATTCGACTTCGGTGCTTCCGGCCACGTCTACTCGGCGGCCGATGACGGCGGTGCGTCCGAAGACGAGTGATCGTGGATGATCCTCCAGCCGGCGCTGGTTCTCCGCAGGACGAGAGTGAAGGGGCCCGCCGCCGTGATCGTGTCTCCTCGGAACAGGATCCAGCGGGCGGTGGCCAGCGCATCGACGGCCGCGAGCCGTCGGACCCGAACGTCCTCGAAACGGAGGCTGTCCCGCTCAGCGCCGGGCTCGAAGAGAGGGGCGTACCTCGCTCGGATCGCTTCGACCCCCACCACCAGGCCGCGGCTGCCCACGAACGTGGTGTTGTCCGACGGCAGGTAGTCGTCCATGAATCCGTCGAGATCCCCCCGGTTCCACTCGGCGGCCGATTCGCTCAGCATCGCCTCCACCGCGCCCTGGACGTCGGCGTCTCCCTCCTCCTCGACCTCGATGGTGCAGGCGGCCGGTACGAGAGCGGCCAGGAGCATCCACGGGGTTCGTCGCGCCATCCGACGGGCACGAGACAGGACGCTCACGGCCCCTCCTCTTCGAGCCAGCGGCGAAAATGATCCACGCTCTCGCGAATGGCTTCCTCCAGCCGCGGGTTGGTACCCGGGAAGGGGTGTGCGGCGTCCATCGTATGACTCGCTCCCTCGATCAGCGCCAGCCGCCCCCCACTCGACGATGCGTGGAGCGCGCGTCCCTCGCGCACGGGTACGGATTCGTCCGCCGTACCATGAACGACCAGCAGACGGGATCCGAGTCGTCCGGCAGCCGACTCCATGTCCAGCTCGGCGCGGTGCTCGCGGAGGTCGTCCAGAACGTCCCGGAAGAGCGGAAGCCGCTGGCCCGTCCGCGAATTCAAGATCTCCATTCGATCCGTTCCCTTCAGCGCCTCGGCGAACCCGTCCTCGTATCGATACACCGATCCGATCCCCGCCCATGTCACCACGGCTTCGACTTTCGGGCTCCGCGCCCCGGCCAGGATCACGGCCGCCGCCCCCCGACTGTGGCCCAGCAGGCCGATGGAGTGAGCCGGCGAGAACGCCACGTCGCCGAGCCGGCCGTTCCGGGCTCCGTCCAGCACGATTTCGAGGTCCGCCAGCTCCTTCGAGAAGGTGTTGTGACCGAAGGCCTCGAGGTCGGTGAACGTCTCCAGGTCGGGACCGATGCCCGAGCCCGAGAAGTTGAAGGAGACCACGACGCTCTGCGTGTCGCGGGCCAGCCGATTCGACAGATAGGGGAAGAACCCCCAGTCCTTGAAGCCCTTGAACCCGTGGCACACCACGATCAGCCGGCCGGCGGTCTCAGGACCGGCCGCACCCGCAGCTTTGTCCGGGACTCGAACGTCCCCGCGCAGCACGCCCCGCTCGCCGACGGACAGCTCGAACGCCGTGCGCAGGGTCCCGCTCTCTTGCCGTTTCTCAGGCGACATGATCGGCCACGTCGATGCCGTAGCGGGTTGGGTCCGTGGAACGCGCGATGCTCCTCCGGTATCGGCCGCTCTCCGGATCCCGTTCGTTGAGGTCAC